>JACRLM010000001.1 GCA_016235255.1 Nitrospinota bacterium
CCAGGTTGAGGAAAGTGAGCGGTTATAAACACCTGCCAGAACTGCGTGAGATCATGAAACGGGCTCTGGCGGGGAAGATAATGGTGAAAGCGGCGTGACGGTCATGCCGGGAGTTTCAACTAAAAAAGGGATTGACTCCTCTTCGGTGGACAGAACCTTGTCTATGTCCAGCAGGATTTTGACTTTCCCCTGGACCTTGCCCATTCCAAGTATGAAATCGGTGTTCAGCCTGGAGCCGAATTGAGGAGGAGCCTCTATATCGGTCCCGTGAATGTCCAGCACCTCGCGCACGGTGTCCACTATTATGCCCATCTGGACGCCGGCCACTTCCACCACGATGAACACGGTCTCCCTTGTGTACTCCGCCTCCTCCATGCCGAATTTGAGGCGCAGGTCTATAACAGGTATCACTTTTCCGCGAAGATTTATCACCCCTTTGATGAAAGGGGGCGTTTTGGGGATATGGGTGATGTCCATCACGCCCATGATCTCCTTGACCTTCGTAATGTCCAGGCCGTATTCTTCCTCGCCAAGAACAAAAGTGAGGTATTTCCCTTCCCTCACGCGGTACTCGGATGCTTTAACGCCGGTTTCGCCGGTCACAGCTTCGCTCATGAGGATGCCCTTTCAATGCCCCTTGGGCCTGTTTCCAAGACAACTTGCCAATGTACAGAAAATACATCAATTCGCCCTGCTCCGCCAGTTATAATTTAGCCTTGCGGGCAAATGCGCGGCAAGACGCGGCCGGCATCCTTTCTTTAACAAAAGCCTGCATCCGGCGATCTGTTCAAGCGCGTTGTTTTTAAATCAGGAAAGAACGGGAAAAATGGTGGAAACCGGATTATTTGTGCGATAATTTTCATGGCTATGACAATTAGCGATAAATCAGCGTCCAAGATTTAGAGGAACCAGTGACCACAAACGGAGTCGGGGAGCTTCTGGAAACGCTTGGCGAAATTTCCGCCGGCGTTTTATCGCTCACCCCGGAGCTTTACGACAAGAAAACTGTTTCCGACGTGATGCTGGCGCTGGAAAAAATCCAGGCGGACGTGCGCGCCCACTGCCCACCGAAGGCCGCCAGGCTTTGCGAAGCGCTGGCGATCCTTTTCGAGAAATTCCTTATGGAGTCCGTCGCCGACGGAGGGCCCGGGATAGACGCCACCAAAAGCGGGATCGCCGTGATCGTCTCCGCCATAAAAAAAGACAAGAACGCGGCCGTTCTGGACGCCGATTCGGACGTGATCGTGGCGAGCTTGGGCGACTCCTACGGGATCAACTTGCCCCCCGCGCCCAACGCTCCGGAGGATTCGCCTGCCGCGTCGCCATCCGGCGAAGGCAAAGAGGAACCGGGAGAGGCCCAGGAGGAGGGAGACGATTTCTTTGCCGGACTGAAAAAGGGATTTGAGGACCGGGGCGGGGAAGCGGGCCGCCGGGAAGAGTCCGCCGAGGAGGCCAAGTCCATAGACCCTTTGCTGGAAAAGCTCAACCGCCTGGCAGGCTCCATCACAATGATGGAGCCCGACCTTATGGACAAGAAAGAGGTGGCGGACAACCTGGTCCAGTTCGACCATCTTGCGGCAGAACTGGACGCGCGTGGATACAGTGAAAACCTGGCCGCCCTGGCCAAAGCGGTCTCGTCATTGTTCGAAAAAAGCCTCATGGACGGGCTGGATGAAGGGGAAAAGGGGCTCGCCCTTGTGTCCGAAGCCATCAAGATACTGTCGGCCGGGGTTGAAAGGATCGAAGAGCCCGATTCGGTGGCCCAATGGGCCATGGAAGCGATCAATAATATAAATACTTTCCTCGCAGGCCCCCCTGCTCCTCCGTCCGGCGCCGCTCCGGCCGCGCAGCAACCGGCGGCGAAGGCCGCCCCTTCGGCAAAAAAAGGGGAAGTGAGGCAGGAAGGGGTGGACATAGTCCGCATAGCCTCGGACGAAGACCTGCTTTTGTACACCGAGTTCGTCGGCGAGACTGGGGAGACGCTGGCCAACGTGGAGAGCGACCTTCTGGAGATCGAGTCCAACCCGGGCAACATGGAGCTGATCAACAATCTGTTCCGGGCCGTCCACAGCCTGAAAGGCGCCGCCGGATTTTTGGGGATCAGCACGATTAACGTGCTTTGCCATGAAGCGGAAAGCTTGATGGACAAGATACGGAAAAAGACGCTTGACCTCAACCAGGGGATAATAGACGCCCTGCTTAAGACCGTTGACGTCATTAAAACAGTGAACGAAGGGCTCAACGCAAGCTGCCAGAAGGCCAAGGCGTCCATGCCCGGGGCGCAGATAGAAATCCCGAAATACTCCACGGAGGGGCTGTCGGCGCTTCTTTCGGACCTGGGCGAGCAAAAGGACGGGGGAGCCGCTCCGACAGTCGTCGTCAAAGAGACGGTGGCCGGAGAGCCCGGAGTGGAAAAACTTGGCGAACTGCTCGTTTCGCACAAGGTGATTTCCGAGGACCAGTTGGAGAGCGCCCTGGAAACCCAGAAGCCGTTGGGCAAGATCCTGGTGGACATGGGGATGGTGGACGAAAAGACCATCAGCGAGTCCCTCAAGGAGCAGGACGAGAAGCGCAAAAAGGCGGTGGTCACCACGCTGAAAGTGGACACGGAGAAACTGGACAGCCTTTTGGAGCTTGTGGGCGAGCTTGTGATATCCCAGTCCATCGTGGCCCAGGACAAGCTTTTGCTGGACGAAGGAAGCCGCGCCATGCAAAGGAGCGTGCTAAACCTTGGCAAGATAACAAAGAACATCCAGGACCATGTGATGGGCCTGCGGATGGTGCAGATAAAGCAGACATTCCAGAAAATGAGCAGGCTAGTGCGCGACCTTTCCAGGAAAATGAACAAGCAGGTGGCGTTCCACCTTTCCGGCGAAGAGACGGAGATAGACAAGACGATCGTGGAGGAATTGAACGACCCGCTTGTCCACCTGCTGCGCAACGCGATGGACCACGGGGTGGAGTCCCCGGAGGACCGGACGGCGTCCGGCAAGAGCGCGATGGGCAATGTTTGGCTATCCGCGTTCCACCGCGGCGGCAACGTGTACATCGAGATCAAGGACGACGGCAAGGGGCTGGACAAGGAAAGGATAATGAAAAAGGCGGTGGAAAAAGAGCTTGTCGCCCCCGGGGCGGAGCTTTCGGAGACTGACATCTTCAACCTCGTGTTCATGCCGGGATTTTCAACGGCGGTGAAGGTGACGGACGTGTCCGGCCGCGGCGTGGGGATGGACGTGGTGCGCTCGAACATAGACAAGCTCGGGGGCAAGGTGGAGATATCCAGCAAGCCTGGCGCGGGCTCCACCTTCACAGTAAAGCTGCCGCTTACGATGGCGATTGTGGATGGAATGATCGTGAGGATCGGGGACGAGCGGTTCATCATTCCGACGGTCTCCATCCGGGAGTCGATCCGGCCGAAGGCCGAAGAGGTGTCCACGGTCCGGCGCGATGGAGAGATGATAAACATCAGGGGGCACCTGCTGCCTCTTATAAGGTTGCATGATATCCTTAAAGTCAAAGACGCCAAGTGCACCGACCCGAAGGAGGCGCTTGTGATAATAGTGGAGAGCGACGAGAGGGAATACGGATTCATGGTGGACGACCTTCTGGGACAGCAGCAGGTGGTCATAAAAAGCCTGGGAAAGAGGTTCAAGGGCCTTGGAGGGATTTCCGGGGGAACGATTCTGGGCGACGGGCGGGTTGGGCTTATCTTGGATGTAAGCGGCGTGGTGGCGATGAACTGACGGGCCGATGCGCCCGCTCATCATCCCAGGCCAACGAGGAAAGTGAATAAAATGTCTGTTAACGTTATGATAGTTGACGATGAAGAGGGGATACGCAAGTCCCTCGGCGCGTATTTCAAGATGGAAGGCTATTCGGTGGACACCGCCGGCAGCGGCGCGGAGGCCATCGAAAAGCTGCGGGGGGCCAAGTTCAACATCATCCTGATGGACATAAACATGCCAGGGATGGACGGGATAGAGACCCTTCAAAAGATCAAGGCGATGGACTTTTCAATCCAGGTGATAATGATGACGGCGTACTCCACGTTCGACAAGACGATGAAGTCGCTGGAATTCGGCGCCACGGACTATGTGTTAAAGCCGTTTGAGAACCTTTCGGAAATACTGTATCTTGTGAAAGTTTCTGAGGAGAGGCTGGAGCGCTGGAAACGGAGCATGAGCGCCTCGATAATCAAGCAAAGAGAAGAATTGCATTGATCAGCTTGCATGGCCGTTCAAGCGGCAATCGCCGATAGGCATGGCTGAACAACCTGCGGACGCTGGAATAAACGGATTGCCCGCCGCCCTGGGCGGGCTGGAGGGAAAATACCTTTCGTTTACCTTGTGCGGAGAGGAATACGGGCTTGAGATCCTTAAGGTGCGAGAAGTGATCAGCCTTATGGAGATCACCCAGGTCCCGCAGGCTCCATCCCATATAAAAGGCGTTATAAACCTCCGGGGAAAGGTTATACCTGTGGTGGACATGCGCCTGAGGTTCGGCATGCCCGCCGCCGAGGCGACCGATGAAACGTGCATAATAGTGGTCGACCTCGGGGGAGCGCTGGCCGGCGCGCTTGTGGACGCCGTGGCGCAGGTTGAAAATATAGACGCCTCCCAGATAGAGCCGCCTCCCCTGGGGGGCGCAATGGGGGGTGATTTCATCCTGGGAATGGGCAAGGTGAATGGAAGGGTGAAAATCCTGTTGGACATAGACAAGGCGTTTTCGTCGTCCGGTATCCTCCGTGGCGGCGCGGAAGAAATGAATTGAAACATATTTCAATAATCATGAAAGTGGATGTGAATGGCTGAATCGACCAAAGCCGGCCATGCGTTCCCGGGAGCCGTGGACCTTTCGGACAAGGAGTTCGAAATGTTCCGCCGGCTCATTTTCGACATGAGCGGCATAAACCTCAACGAAGGCAAAAAGGAACTGGTGCGCACGCGCCTTGGCAAGCGGCTGAGGACGGGCGGTTTCGGCTCCTACATGGACTATTACAAGTTCGTCAAGAACGACATCAGCGGCGCCGAACTTGTCAGCCTTCTGGACGCCATATCCACAAACCTCACAAGTTTTTTCCGGGAGATGGGCCATTTCGACTTTTTAAAGAGGGTCATCATCCCTGAACTCGCCGAAAAAAAGAGGGCCACCGGGGACATGTCTGTGCGGGTGTGGAGCGCCGGGTGCTCCACAGGCGAAGAGCCATACTCGCTTGCCTTCACCCTGATGGACAACCTGGAAACGATCCAGACATGGGACGTGAAGATACTGGCCAGCGACCTGTCCACGCAGGTGCTGGGCAAGGCGTCCCGCGGGCTTTACACGGAAAACCAGATAAAGACCGTCCCCAAGGAGACGCTCCGCAAATATTTCGACAAGGAACATTCGGACGATGCGCCGCTTTACAGGATCAAGCCGGAAGTGCGCCAGCTCATCCAGTTCAAGCGCTTTAACCTGATGTCGCCTTCGTTTCCTTTTAAAAGGAAGTTTGAATTCATTTTTTGCCGTAACGTTATGATATATTTTGACAAGCCGACCCAGCAGACCCTCGTTAACAAGTTTTACGATGTGTTGGCGGTGGGGGGATACCTGTTGATCGGCCATTCGGAGAGCCTCACGGGGGTTCAGCACAGGTTCAAGTATGTGCAGCCGACTGTTTACAGGAAAATGGCCCCTTAATGGGGCTTACCAGCGGGAATAAGACCTGATGAACGCGAAACTGCTGATAGTGGACGACGAGGAGGGAATAACCAACTCGCTGGTCCGTTTTTTCAAGCTTATGGACTACAATGTGGACTCATGCAATTCTCCGGCGAAGGCCCTGGAAATGATCCGGAAAGAGAATTACATGATAGTCCTGTCGGATGTCATGATGCCTGGAATGAGCGGGATAGAGTTGTTGAAGGAAATAAAGGACTTCAACGGTATGATACAGGTGATAATGATGACCGGCGTAGTATCGATAGAAAACGTCCTCACATGCTTAAGGCTGGGCGCCAACGACTGCTTTTTAAAACCGCTTGACGACCTTGAGGTTATCAAGCGGGCGGTGGACGAGGCGGGGGAAAAGCTGTCCAAGTGGGAAAACCTGATTAAACGCATGATAAGCCGGAAGCACGGATGATAGAGGGAATTGACAAAGAAATCCTTGATGAGTTCATCAAGGAGACGAGCGAGGAGCTTGAGGCGCTGGACGCAAAGTTCATCAGCCTTGAGAAGAACCCGAAGGACTCTGACGTCATAAACGCCATATTCCGCACGGTTCACTCCATCAAGGGGTCCGCCTCGTTCTTCAACCTCACGCATGTGCGCACATTCGCCCACAAGTTTGAGAACATGCTAGACGACCTTCGCAAGGGGAAGCGGGCCGTCACAAAGGACATAATCGACCTGCTTTTGAGGGGGAAGGACTGCCTGACCGCCATGTTCGAGCGGCTGACGGCAGGGGACATGTCCGACGCCCTGACACCGGTGGACGAGGCGGCGCTGGCCCAGGTGGAAGCGGCGATGACGGCGGAGGTGGAGGTTCTCACGCCGCAGGAGCTTTTCAGGAAGATAAACGAACTGCGCACGGTGATGGCGGAGGACGGGCTTTTGGAGCGCCCTTCTGTGGTCACCATGTTCAACGTGGTGGACGAACTGCGGCGGCTGGTGCTAGGCGAGGAGGCAAAGAAAGAGGGGGGCGTCCCCAAGCTGGGTGAAATCCTGGTGGAGCAGGGGGTGATCTCCAACAAGGACATCGCCGAGGCGCTCACGGAGCAGAAAAAGCTTGGGGAAATCCTGGTGGAACAGGGGAAGGTGACCCCGGAGATAATAGAACAGGCCTCTGAGGTCCAGCGCAAGAAGACGGAAGAGGCCGCCGTGGCCAAGGTCAAGGAGGCGGACAAGGGGGGCGAGAAAAAGTCCACCGCGAAGAAGACCATGCGCATAGAGGAAGAGAAGATAGACGGCTTCATGGACCTGGTGGGCGAACTAATCATAAACGCCGAGGTATTCAACTATCTTCAGAAAAAGCTCGAACTTGGCGTGGAGACCGGGAAGCTTGTGGCGGAATTCAAGAACGCCAACCTGGAGTTCAACGAGCTTACCTTCAAGCTTCAGCGCGGCCTTGCGGAAGTGAGGAAGGTGTCCATCAACGGCGTGTTCCAGAAACTTCCCCGCATGGTGCGCGACCTGGCGCAGGCCACTGGCAAACAGATAGATTTTTCCATGTCCGGGGAGGACCTGCTGATAGACAAGAGTCTTTTCGAGCAGTTGGAAGCCCCCATGAACCATATAATCCGCAACGCCGTGGACCACGGGGTGGAGACCCCGGCGGAGCGCGGCTCCACCGGCAAGGACCCCACCGGCAAAGTGGAAGTGAGGGCGGAGGAAGCTTCAGGCGATTTGATCCTGCACATCATAGACGACGGCAAGGGGATGGACGCCGATAAGCTCAAGGCCAAAGCGGTGGAAAAGGGGGTAATAAGCCAGTCCGCCGCGGAGGTGATGAGCGACCGGGAGGCGTACAAGCTCATATTCGCCCCCGGCTTCTCCACGGCGGCCAAGGTCACGGACGTTTCCGGCCGCGGCGTGGGGATGGACGTGGTGCTCACCGCCGTGAAGGAGGCCAAGGGGAGGGTGGACATCGAGACGTCGGTCGGCAAGGGGACCCACTTCATCATCACCATGCCCATGTCCACAACCCTGATAACCATATCGGGCCTGCTTGTGGCCGTGGGCAAGGAAAGCTACATCATCCCCATGGAGTGGGTGAAAGAGTCGCTCAAGCCGCAAAAGGAACAGGTGTCGTCCGTCAAGAAGCGCGGTGAGGTGGTGGAGATACGCAATATGCTGTATCCGTTGCTGCGCCTGCACGAGCTGTTCGGGGTGAAGCCCCGGCATATGGACCCTTGGAACGCCGTTGTGATGGTGATCGAAAGGGAGGACATGCGCTGCTGCATCCTGGTGGACGAGATAATCGAGGAGACCCAGGTGGTCCTAAAAGACTTGGGCAAGACCTTCCGGGACATAAAGGGGATATTGGGAGGGGCCATACTGGGCGATGGGCGGGTTGGCCTGGTGCTCAACATCGAAGGAATATTACTGGAAAGCGTAAGCGCCATCCGCGGGATGGTTTAACGCCCGGAGACGTTACGTGGACGACTTGATAATCGAGTTTTTCGCCGACTGCCAGGCGCATATGGAAGGGATCGAGGAGGCGCTCCTGCGGTTTGAGAAGGAGCCCGCCTCCTCCAGCGGCCTTATTGACGACATATTCCGCCGCGCCCATAGCGTCAAGGGGAACGCCGGGGTGCTTGGGGTCGGCTCGATCCACGCCGAGGGGCAGAAATTCGAATCATTCCTGGAAGGTATAAGACAGCGCAAGCGCGCCACACCGGAAGAAATGGACAACATGTTCACCGGCCTGGACGCGTTAAGGGCAGTGATCGCCATGGAGCGGGAAGCGCGGATGGGGAGCGGACCCAAGGAGAAGGTGGGCAGCGAGCCGAAAAACCATGCTCCGCCACCCCCGCCGCCACCATCTGCGCCGCAGCAGCCAAAGAGCGCGCCGGCCGCGGCGCCGGCCCCCATCCCCCAACCCCAGCCCGCAAAAGAGGCCGGGCCGCGGATGGAAACTTTAAAGCCGATATCCGCCGCCCCTGCGCAAGCCGATGCGAAAACATCCGGAGCCGCCGCCCCGGCGATGCCGGAGTCCTCAACTTTCCTCGTGTTCGACCTTGGCGATGAAAGCTACGGGATAGAGATCATGAAAGTCCGGGAGATAATACTTTCGGACTCCTTTACCCCGGTGCCAAACACCAAGCCGTTCGTGCTCGGCGTGATGAACCTGCGCGACCAGATAATACCCATTTTTGACTTGAAGAAGAGGCTGGGCATCGGCGACGGCGGGGATGAGAGAAACATTATCATTGTCGAGATAGGGAAGGTGACCACGGGGCTCAAAGTGGACGAGGTCACCGGGATAATCGCCTTCGAAAAATCGGAGATCACACCGGCGCGCGCTTTCCAGGGAAGCGTGCCGACGGAGTTTTTGTTCGGGATGGGGAATTCGGGAAAGGGGACGATAATACTCCTCAACACGAACGACCTTTGCCACCCCGACGAACTTTTATACTGATTGAAAGGCCATATTGGCGATGGGAAAAATAAGGGTTTTAGTAGTTGACGATTCATCAATAGCGCGCCAGGTGATATCCAAGGCGCTATCATCCGATCCGGACATTGAAGTGGTGGGGGCGGCGCCGGATCCTTTCATCGCGCGCGACCAGATCATCGAGCGAAAGCCCGACGTGATAACGCTGGACGTGGAAATGCCCAGGATGGACGGCGTTTCGTTCCTGCGAAAGCTCATGAAGCATTACCCAATACCGGTGGTCATGGTCTCCTCGCTGACACAGAAAGGGGCGGAGACCACGCTGGCCGCCCTGGAGGCCGGAGCGGTGGAGATAGTGGCCAAGCCGGTGATGGAAAAGCACAACTTAAGCGAAATCACCGTTGAGCTTATAGACAAGGTGAAGGCCGCCTCCAAGGCTAGGATAAGGCCGATCACGCACCAGGCTGCCATTGTGTCAAAGACGCCCATATCGTCTGCGATGGTGGCGACGACAAACAAGGTGGTGGCCATCGGCGCTTCCACGGGCGGCACGGAGGCGCTCAAGGAGGTCCTTTCCAGGATGCCGGTCAATTCGCCGGGGATCGTGGTGGTCCAGCACATGCCGGAGACTTTCACAAAGTCCTTCGCCGAACGGCTGGACAACCTTTCGACGCTCAAGATCAAGGAGGCCACCGACGGGGATTCCCTCACGCCTGGTGTCTGTCTTATCGCTCCTGGCAACAAGCACATGCTGCTGCGGCGCTCTGGCTCCAGGTATTACGTGGAGGTGAAGGACGGCCCGCTGGTCTGCCGGCACAGGCCGTCCGTGGAAGTGCTGTTCAATTCCGTGGCCAAGACCGCCGGAAAGAACGCTGTCGGCGTGATCATGACCGGAATGGGGGGCGACGGGGCGCAGGGGATGTTTAACATGAAGCAGTCAGGGGCGGCCACGGTGGCCCAGGACGAAGATTCTTGCGTGGTGTTCGGGATGCCCAAGGAAGCGATCAAGCTTGGGGGCGTGGACAAGGTGGTGCCCTTGGGCAAGATACCGGAAACGATACTTTCACTGGCGCAATAAATCGGGCCTTAACATGCTCGTAAATGACGAAGAGGGCAAAAGGGGGAGGCGGAGAGTCCGCTTCCTGACTGAAATCGAGGTGGAAAGCGCCGGAAAGTCCGCCACCTACAAGCGCACCCACGACGTGAGCATGAACGGCGTTTTCGTCTCCACGGCAAGACCATTGCCCATCGGGACGAAAGGGAAGTTCACCCTTGTCTTAAGCGCCGGGATGCGCAAAGAAAAAATCTCCGGAACCTACGAGGTTGTCCGCCACGTTCCCATAGACGAGGGGCTTTCCGATCCGGACCAGGGGGGAGGCATGGGGCTTAAGTTCGTGGAAATCGACCCTGAAGGGAGTGAACTGCTTTTCCAGGTCATCCAGTACAACCAGCCGGAATGAGATATTTTCAATTCACAGCGAATTGCCCTGGCCGGCCTTTGCGCGGTCCAGCCATTCGGACAACCATTAAATGACCGCATCCGCGGCGGCCGGATGGAAAGGGAGCCCGGAGTATTGGGAAGAGCTCGCCCGGATATACTCCCAAAAGTTCCGCGAAAAGCCTGGTTCATACATATTCGTCCCGCTGGCGGACGCGCTTTTCAACCTTGGCAAAATGTCCGAGGCGATCGAGACGCTGAAAATGGGAGTGGCGCTAAAACCGGGAAGCCGCGCCGGAAAGACGCTACTCGCCCAGCTTTTATATGACAATGGGGATGAAGCCGCCGCCAGGGGCTTGCTCGAGGAGATCGCCGCCAAATGGCCGGACTCCACGGCGGCGGTGTTCCTTTTATGCAAGATATACGAGCGAGACGGGCTTGTCGCCGAAGCGCTACGGCTTTCCACAACGCTTATGGACTATTTTCCCGGCTCGCGGTTCGTCCAAAAACTTGTGGAGCGGCATGAAAAGATCATCGCCGCACATGGGCGCCCGGACGCCGATGGCGCCATGGCCGTGGCCGAAGCGGCCATCGCGGAGCCTGTTAATGTAAACTCCGTCCAAATAGTGGAAACGCCCTCGGAAAGCATGTACGCTCCGCAAGAAGTCATAGAGGTTGAAAACGGGCCGCCTGGTGGTGTTATCATAGACGAAGCCGGGGGTGCGGAGGGTGAAATGGAGCCCGGCGGCGCCGTGGAAGCGCGGCGCACAAAGAGGAAGGGCCACAGGACTGGCGGAGGCAAAGCGCCCGAAAACCAGATACCGCTGTTCAGGCTTGAGAATATGCTTTCGCATATAGCGGCCATGAAGAAAACGCTTACTAATAAACACGATTGACCTGAAAGGTTTCCGATGGCAAAAAAAGCGCTGATAATCCACGGCCCTAACCTGAATCTTCTCGGGCTGAGGGAACCGTCCATTTACGGCTCGATGAACCTTCTCCAGTTGGACGAGCAGATAACGGAAAAGGGGATGGAGATGGGGCTGGACGTCACCATCAGGCAGTCCAACCACGAGGGGGAGATCGTGGAGATGGTACAAAAAGCGCCGGGAGAAGCGGATATTATCATAATAAATCCCGGCGCCTACACCCATACCAGCGTCGCCATACGCGACGCAATACTGTCCGTCGGGTTGCCGGTGATCGAAGTACATTTGTCCAACATTTACAAGCGCGAGGAATTCCGCCGCAAGTCCTTCATATCCGACATCGCCGTGGGGGTGATCACCGGGTTCGGCCCGGAAAGCTATCTTTTGGCCCTGCAGGCGGCGGCGAACCTGTAGCCCGCGCCGCGCCATGATCCTCGACTCGCCGGACAGCGCCGCTCCTTATTTCCAGCGCCGGGTGGAAAGGGTCCGTCAACGCATGGCGGATCACGGCCTTTCGGCGTTCCTGGTCAGTTCGCTTGTCAACGTGCGGTATCTCTCCGGCTTCACCGGCACTTCCGGGCTGATGGTCATAACGGGCGATGAGGCGTGTTTCCTGACCGACTTCCGATATGTCACCCAGGCCGCCGCGCAGGTGAAAAGCGCCCGGGTGATGGAATACAAGGAGCCGGAGCCGGCGGTCCACGAACTTCTGAAAAGCCATGGCGCCGGCAACGCCGGATTCGAATCGCTCCACGTGACGTACGCCAGGGCGGAGGAGATGCGTGAGAAGTTTACCGGGGTGGAGCTTGTGCCTGTGAAGGACGCGGTGGAGACGGTGCGCCAGGTGAAAGATGAGCCTGAGATAGAAGCGATTAAATGGCTGCTGGACATTCAGGCGGAAACATTCAATGACGCGTTGCGCCTGATCCGGCCGGGAGCCGTGGAGCGGGACGTGGCGGTGGAGCTTGAGTATCTTCTGCGCAAACGGGGCGCTGACGGCCCTGCGTTTGATTTCATCGTCGCCTCCGGGGTCCGCTCGGCCATGCCCCACGGCGTGGCGTCGGACAAGGTCATCGGCAAAAACGAGATGGTGACGCTGGACTGGGGCGCCAAGGGGCGCGGCTATCATTCGGACAACACCAGGACGGTGATCACAGGGCCGGTGGACCCGGAACTTGAGAAAATATACTCCATAGTCCTTGAAGCGAACATCGCCGGGATCGAAGCAGTGCGCCCGGGGGTGTCCATGAAACAGGTGGACGAAGCGGCGCGAAAGATCGTCAACGCCACGGGTTACGGCGATGCGTTCGGCCACGGCACAGGGCACGGCGTTGGGCTGGACATACACGAAAAACCGACCGTGTCGTGGCGGGGCGATGCAGTGGCGGAACCTGGCATGGTGTTCACCGTCGAGCCGGGGATATATCTTCCCGGCAAGGGGGGCGTGCGCATCGAGGACATGGTGCTGGTGACCCAGACCGGATGCGAAACGCTAAGCGCGGCCATACCAAAGGGGCTGATTGCCGTCTAAAGCCCGGCCATTCGCAAAAAAACACCGGAGACTTTTGAGCCTCCGGCGTTATGAAACTTTAAAATAACGGGTCAGAGCATCTTCTTGATCTTCGCCTGCTGCTTTAAACCGTTGACGTATTCGGCCACCTTCGAGTTGGCCTGCTCGTTCTTCAGCTTCATTTCGATGGAGCTTTTCGCCTCGGCGAACGTGGCCTTGGAGGCCGGCTTTTTCTCCCCCCCTTTGATTATGTGAAAACCGAAGGGACTTTCCACAATCCCGGAAATCTTGCCGGGCGCCAGGTCGAAAGCGGCCTTCTCAAACTCCGGCACCATCTGGCCGCGCCGGAACAACCCAAGGTCCCCTCCGTTGCGGGCGGAGCCGGGATCGTCGCTCTCTTTTTTGGCCAGTTCGGCGAAATCGGACCCTTCCGAAAGCTTTTTGGCGATCGCTTCAATTTTCTTGCGGGCTTTCTCTTTTGACTCCTTGATCTTGGCATCGTCTCCGGATTTTTCGAACTTCGCCAGTATGTGGGAGGCGCGCACCTGCTCGGGCCGCTCAAACTCCAGCTGATGGGTGTCGAAATACTTGCGCAAGTCACCTTCGGTTATGGTTATCTTGCTTATCACATTCTTTTCGATAAGTGTCCGGATGCGAAGGTTGAGGGCCAGTTCTTTTTTCAACTCCTCGTCGGTGAGCCCCTGGCTTTCCATGACCTTCTTGAAGGTGGCCTCGTCCGGGAAGCGCTTCTTCATCATCGTAAGATGTTCGTTGACCGCGGCGTCGTCCACTGTCACCCCTTCCTTGGCGGCCTGGGCTGAAAGGATTTCGGCGCTGATTATGTTGTCGAGTATGGACACCTTGATCTTGTCCAGCCGTTCCTGCGTGAGTGGCTGACTGGTCATCTTCACGGTCTGTTCGAGCCCTTTGAGGGCTCGGACAAGCAGGTCTTTTTTCACCGGGGCGCCGTTCACTTCGGCGATCACTTCCGGAATGGAATTAAAGTCAATCGCGACAGATTTCACGTCCGGCCCCTTGCCCGCTCCGGGAAGCGCGAATTGAGGCTTGCCTTTATCGTCGGACGCCTCGGGCGACTTGACCATCTGGGCGGAAGAGGCGCCTGTTTCCGCGGCGCGTCCGCTAAAGCTGTAAATCAACGATCCCGCCGCCAGAGCCAGAACAAGGACCGCCACCAAAATCCTGATGGCCATTTTGAATACTGCGCCTCCTAAGGTTCAAAATAGTGAAGTTTAGCCCCCGGAGTGGTGTTTTGCAAGCATTTTACGTGATTTTCACGGCAAGAGAAGCGGTGTCAAAGGCGGCCTCATCTTTGTGACAAGGCCGCCCGGCACGTCAGATTTCCAGAGGCATGCTTAAGAAAGGTTCAAACGCCAGTTCCATGTAAAACTTGTTGCGCTTGACAGTGGTGAACGAAATCCGCACGCACTCCATGTCCTTTGGTTCCTTGGCCACCATGCTAAGGGCGATGGGTACGGTGATCGGCACGACGGCCGGGATGTTGGCCCTGGCCGAAAGGTCGAACTTGTCCTGTATCATGGTGCGGCACCGGCCCACGGCCTGGTTGCAGAATTCGCCGATGTTGTTGCGCACTTCGTCGTTGGAAAAATGGGTTGGGATGTCCTCTTTCGGAAGGCCGAGGCGGCTTAACGTGTCCTGCACGATCTCAAGGGCCGCCCCCCCTTCGAAGTTGAGTACCATGATACCGCTGTAATCCCCGTTGAATGTAACGAAAGCGCCGATGTCCCCGGTGATCTGTATGCCGGTGACGTGCATGGCGCTTTTGGACACCTGCACCGCCTTGCCGGTCTGCCCCTGCACAAGGTCCCGCACACCGGTGGAAAACACGCGGACGAAATCAAGAGTGCTTGTTTTTGCCAACCCCATCTGTATCCTCGCTAATATGAGAAAAAACCACCCACTGTTACAAGGATTCTAATCCGCCAGCCGCCCACGGGCAATAGATAGTTTTGAAAAACCGGGAATGACCGGCAAGAATTGTTTGTTTGGCTGGCCCCCGAGGAGTCGAACCTCGACGTATAGATCCAGAGTCTACTGTCCTACCATTAGACGAGGGGCCAACACAGATTTTTCATTTTACCACAGACCGCGGCGGTATCAACCATGCGCGGGCGTTTGTAGAGAGCACATAAACTGTCCGGGTCTGTAGCACATAAACTGTCCGGTTCTATGGTGTATCCAGGAGGAAACGCCATGAAGCGGACAGAGTGGTTACAGGAGACTCGGAAGATGAGGTTTTTAGAGGCGTTAACGGA
>JACRLM010000002.1 GCA_016235255.1 Nitrospinota bacterium
ATCCATTCTTCCCTTGCCAGTTTTCCCGTTACCGTTTACTCTTTTCATGTGACCTCCTTGCTTTCCGTTGTTTTCGTTCAAAAACATGGTAGCAGGTGAGGTCATACCTTCGTTTCAACTAAGTTTAGGACACTTTCGAAAACACTCCAATTGGAGAGCATAGCCTCAATCTATAATCGCCATTATTTCGTGATATCAAATCAATAAATACGGACTGGCTGGGATGGATATCGCGAGAAACAGCGTTATTTCCCCTTGTTTGATAGTGCGTCCATTGCAACGGTACCGGCAAGAAGTTTTCTACTATACTTCTATTACGGATAATTTTTTCTGCATACACTTCAACCTCTCTTGCAGTGCCCTTGCCTTCATTTTCCATCAATAAACGCCAAACGTCTTGAGTGACATTGCCATTCGCCTGACTGTTATGAGCAACAGTTTTAATCCCGAGTTTTGGTTTTTCAGCCCACCTTTTCATCCGGCCATCGAATGTGGCGATAACCAAGGCAGCCATTGTAGAAAGAAGCGACACCACAATGCTCAGAATAGATTCACCCATCATTTTTCCGTATTTCCCATCAAAACCTCATGCGCCCCCGCGATTATCTTCCGGAATTGCGGGCTTGTTCTGGCCCATTCAACAATATCCACCCGGAACGGCAAATCGGATTCGCTGAACGCCTCTTTCATCTGCGCCAGCGTGGAAATCGGCATTGGTTCTTCCCCCATCACGGCCAGGTCCAGATCGGCGAACTTTTTAACACTCCCGTTCAGCCGGGAGCCAAACACCCAAATTTCCCTGTCATGGCCGTATTTGCGCAAAATAGACTTCACGGTTTCAAGATCGCGATCATTTACATTAATCTTTGCCAAGGTTGCGCCGCTCCAGTTCTTCCAGCAAAAATGATATATCCTCGCTGAATTCGCCCAATGATGCGGCGATCAGCTCCGCCTTCTCATTGTTGTATGTATGGCTGGTGATGTTCCGTTTCTCGCGATAGTCCCGGAATCTCGCAATATCCATTATAAATCCGGCTTCGGCGCCAGCCCGGATGATTTCCATGTAATTCATCTGGTCTATCGCCGAAGAATCCGGAACCGCGGACTCAAGCCATCGCTTGAGCATTTTGAAGGCAACCTCGTGGGTGAACTCAAAGGCCTGTATGGCCGCCGCGCGGAACTGCTCGCGAAGATTCGGGTCTTTGGCCAGATCGGAGTTGAGATAGCCCATGCTCTTATCAAGGGCGGCTATGGCGCTCTTAAGCGCTGAAAGATCAAGTATCATCACAATATCCTCAACTCTATCAGATTCGGCGTCTGTTTCATCCTGCGGTAAAAGTCCGTCAGCTTGCCCGCGTCCGTATATTTGAGCGATACGGTGTGCTCGATAATTTTCTCTTCTTTCAAATACCGGTACTTGTTCTCGACAGCTTTTATTCCGAATTCTTTTACAATCGCGCGCACGTCCAGTTCCTCGTCGCCGGATGTCTTGATCAATATGTCGGCGTAGTTTTCCTGCGCCAGGGCCGATTCAAAATACTTCAGCAATACAAGGTTGGCTATTGCGATGGCCGTGGCCACGGCCGCAAGAAGGTATTCGCCGAATCCCACCGCCATTCCCACCGCGCTGACCACCCATAAAGACGCCGCCGTGGTCAACCCTCTCACGAGGTTGCCGGTCTTCAATATCGCCCCGGCGCCGAGGAAGCCGATTCCTGTTATTATCTGCGCGGCGATCCTGCCCGGATCGGTCACAGTCCCGTATATCTCGTAAGCCCGGATGGAGATTATCGTGAACAGGCACGAGCCAAAGCACACAAGTAACTGGGTGCGGAATCCCGCCTGCCTGCCGCGTATCTGCCTTTCGATGCCGATAAAGGCGCCGAACAGGGCGGAAATCAAAAGTTTCAGGACAGCTTCCATAATGCCCGGCTATTTATTGATGTAAAACCTCTCGGCGCGCCTGCCGATTCCGCACAGAATTTCGTATGCTATCGTCCCGGCCTCGCGCGCAAGCTCCACGGCGGCAACTTTCAGCCGCCCTTCTTCGCCGATCAGCGTGGCGATGTTCCCCTCTTTGACATCAACGCCTGTCACGTCGAACATGGCGCTATCCATGCATATCGTCCCGATCTGGGGCGCGTATTTGCCGTTTATGATAGCACGGGCCTTGCCGCTTAATACCCTGTGATAGCCATCGGCGTAACCCAAACTTACCACCGCCACCTTGCGCCGGCCGGGGCTTGTCCACCGCATGCCGTATGAAACGCTGTCCCCTTTTTTCACATCGCGCACAAAGCTCACCCTGGCATGTAGGCTTAGCACTGGCTTTAGACCCGCGTCTTTTTCCCCGAATTCCTGGACGCCATAAACGCTTATCCCGGGGCGGACCATGTCATACCGCGATTCCGGATGCAGGAAAATCCCGCCGCTGTTGGCGGCGTGCCGGGGGGGGAGGGCGTGTCCGCGGGCCTTTATCGCCGCCAGGGCGCCGTCAAACAGTTCTAATTGCGCGGCGGTGAAACCTCCTCCGTTGCCGCTGTCGGCAAGGTGGGTCATCACACTAGCGATCCTGATCCCTTTTAACGCCGCGATTTTTTCATACATCACCACGGCGCCCTCCATGTCCGCTCCAAGCCTTGCCATGCCGGTGTTGAACTTCACGTGGACCACAATCGGCCTGCGCACCCCCCTTCTTGCCAGCGCCTTAGCCCCGGCAAGCGAACTTACGGACGCTTCCAGGCCAAGCTCCGCCATATCACTCGCCTGTTCAGGGAACACCCAGTCCAGAAGGATTATGCGCCCCTTTATCCCCGCCTTGCGAAGCTCCATCCCCTCCGCCACCGTCCCGACGCAAAGCGCGGCCACTTCCTTGCGTTTCACCAGCTCTTTGGCTATCGCCACGGCTCCATGTCCATAAGCGTTGGCCTTGATGACCGGAAGAAGGGGAACCTTGGCGACACGATGGATCAAGTCCACATTGGCGTGGAGCCTGCCAAGATCGATCCGCGCGAAAAGTGGATGGAAGTGTTTCATGCCCAATGATACGCAAAACTCCGCGTTACGGCAAACAGTCAATAGGCAGGATTCGCCCTGCTACAACCCCTCGTCATATCCCTGGTATTCGGCCGGCTCCATGCGCGAAAGGTCCTCGAACCTGGTGAAGTCCTTGAGGAACGCAAGTTTAACCGTCCCCAGCGGGCCGTTTCTCTGCTTGCCTATCACGATCTCGGCCACACCCTGCGCGTCCGGCTTTTCCTTATTATAAAACTCTTCGCGGTACACGAAAAGCACCAGGTCGGCGTCCTGCTCGATGGATCCCGATTCGCGCAGGTCCGACAATTGCGGCTGCTTGACCGTCCGGTCCTCCACCTTTCTGGACAGCTGGGAGATGGCGATCACCGGCACGCCAAGTTCCTTGGCCAGATTTTTTAGCGACCTGGTTATCTCCGACACCTCCAGGGTGCGGCTCTCCACCCTGCCACGGGACTGCATAAGTTGCAGGTAGTCTATTATCACCAGGTCCAGCCTTCCCGCCTCCGCCTGAAGCCTGCGGGCCTTCGCCCGGATGTCCAGCACGGTCTGCCCCGGCGTGTCGTCTATATAAATATTGCTTTTGTGCAGGCGTCCGGCGGCGGCGGTCAGCTTCGGCCAGTCGCTTTGCGCCAGGTATCCTGTCCGCAGCCTGTGGCCGGAAACCTTCGCCTCCGAGCACAGCATGCGGAGCACAAGCTGCTCCGAGCTCATTTCAAGCGAGAATATGGCCGCCACCCGCTCCTCCTCGATGGAGCACATGTTCTGGGCGACGTTTATGGCGAACGCCGTCTTGCCCATGGAAGGCCGCCCCGCCACTATGATCAGGTCGGACTTCTGCAGCCCCGCCGTCTTCTCGTCCAGTTCCTTGTATCCGGTGGGTACGCCCGTCACAAGCTGCTTGCTTGCGTACAGGCTCTCCACCGTCTTGATGCTGTCCTTGATTATGCTCTTGATCGGCTGGAGGGTCTTGCGGACGCGCTGCTGTGAAATGTCCAGCACCATTTTCTCCACCTTGTCGAGAAGCCCTTCCACGTCCTCGCTGTCCTCGTAGGACAACGTCACCACCTCGCCTGCCACGGTGATAAGCTTGCGGAGGACCGCCTTTTCACGCACAAGCCGGGCGTGGGCCTTGACATTGGCGGCGGTGGGGACCATTTCCACCAGCTCGGCCAGGTATTCCACGCCGATTTCCTCCTGCCACCCTTTCCTGCGTAGCGCCTCGGAAAGGGTCATCAGGTCCACAGGCTCGCTTTTTTCGTAAAGCTCGATCATCGCCTCGAATATCTTGCGATGGGAAGGCTTGTAGAAATCGTCCGGCCCGGAGAGGCTTTCGATGGCCTTCGGGAGCGCCTCGTTGTCCAGCAGAATGGCGCCGAGCACGGCCTGCTCCATCTCCACGTTCTGAGGAGGGATCCTGCCCGGGATCCTAAGCTCCTTCGGGGACGGCGCGTACGAAGAATCGCTCATTTATCCACCAACCACTTTTTGAAAATCAATAGTCCGCCACGTCATAAAGTTTGTGAATGACCGGCGGAGGGTGTGATTATTACACAAAGAGACGCGGGTTAGAAAGGAAATGAAATGAAAAAATTCAGCCCAAAAGACTGGACGCGGAAGGGGTTGTTTTAGCGCATGATTGCCAGCCCTTTGCGCGGCCGTGGAGAGCCGCGCAAGCATTCAAACAAAAAAACTTCTTCGCAACGGATCAGGCTTTGGCGGCAAAATGGGGCACATTCGCCTTCACCCGCAGCTTCATGTTGCCCGCCGCCTGCATCGGCGCCTCGAACATGTTCAGCCCGCTGCCAAGCTTTGGCAGCCAGCGTTTCATCGGATACGCTCTCAATAGCGCCAGTTTGCTTCCACCATCGACCTTTAATGCATTTTCCATCTCTGAAAACCCTCCTTGGTAAATATCCGCCCCCACAATCCTTTGCGGAGGCCAAATTCAAAACTCTTGCCTTTAATATCGGCGCGAAAAAAAAACCCTTGAGACTTTTTTTATTGCGGGATTATAGTTGACCAGTGCTAACTTGCGGTTTTACAAGCCATATTCGCTGAATAAGCCAAGGGGGTGGGCCATGAGTCATTTCGACATCAAACGTGACACGAACGGTGAGGAGTATATAGATGTGGACCAGTCCGGGACCGATCTTTTGTACAACCATCTTCTCAATAAAGGGACAGCCTTTTCCGAGGACGAGCGCCACGAGTTTGAACTGGATGGCCTTTTGCCGGCCAAGGTCGTCTCTCTTGAAGAGCAGATGTTCCGCGTGTACGAAAACTATCTGGGCAAGCCCACAAACATCGAAAAGTACATCCATCTGCGCTCGCTGCAGGACAGGAACGAGACCCTGTTCTACGCCCTCGTAAGCTCCCATCTGGAAGAAATGGTGCCGATCATATACACCCCCACCGTCGGCGAGGCGTGCCAGAAAGGGAGCCATATTTTCCGCCACGCCCGGGGGCTTTACATTATGCCGGAGAATGTGGACAGAATGGAGGCCATGGCCCGCAGCATCCCGTCCGATAATATAGAAATCATAGTGGTGACGGACAACCAGGGGATACTGGGAATCGGCGACCAGGGGGCGGGCGGGATGAACATTCCGATCGGAAAGTTATCTCTATACACTCTTGGCGCCGGGATCGCCCCATGGGTTTGCCTGCCCATATCCCTGGACGTTGGGACGGATAATAAGGCGCTTCTGGCCGACCCGCTTTACTTAGGGTCCCGCCAACCCCGGCTGATGGGGGCCGATTACAATTCCTTCATAGACAAGTTCGTGGCCGGGGTCCGCAAGAATTTCCCCAACGCCCTTTTGCAATGGGAGGATTTCTCCAAGGCCAACGCCTTCTCCAACCTGGACCGGTACCGGGACAAAATGCTCTCGTTCAACGACGACGTGCAGGGGACCGGCGCGGTGGTGCTGGCCGGGATCACCGGCGCGATGAAGATAACGGACGAGGAGCTCATCGAGCAACGGTTCGTTGTGTATGGGGCCGGGGCCGGGGGCATAGGCGTCTCCCGCCAGATTCGCAACGGGCTTATGGACAAGGGGCTGTCCCGCAAGGATGCCGCCTCAAAGGTGATGGTGGTGGACAGCCGCGGCCTGGTCGTCGCCGACAGGAAGGACAAAGAGGAATACAAGATGGAGTTCGCCGTCCCCCGCGACGTCGTGCGGGACTGGAAAGTGGCCAATCCCGACAGGATATCGCTGGAGGAAACGGTGGCAAACGGCAAGATCACCGCGTTGCTCGGCCTTTCAGGGCAGCCGGGCACATTCACAAAGACCATTGTGGAGACAATGTGCCAAAACACCATGCGGCCTGTCATATTCCCGCTGAGCAACCCCACAAGCCAGGCGGAGGCAAAGCCGGCGGATGTTTACGAATGGTCGAAAGGACGGGCGATCGTGGCCACCGGAAGCCCATTCGCGCCCGTTACAGTCGAAGGGCGGACATTCAGGATTGGCCAGGGGAACAACGCCTTCATTTTCCCCGGCGTTGGCCTTGGGGTGATGGCGGCCAAGGCGAAAATAATCACCGACGAAATGTTCACCGCCGCCGCATACAGGCTGGCCGAGCTTATGCCGGCGGACGCGCACCAGAGCCATTGCGTGTTCCCGAAGGTGCCGGACCTGCCACGGGTGTCCATTGAAGTGGCCGAGGCGGTATTCGAAACGGCTGTGAAGCAGGGACTGGCGCAAACCGCCGCGCCAAAGGATGGTGACGTAAAGAAGATGATCAAGGGGCGCATATGGAAGCCCGCGTATTTGCCGTACAAGAGGAAAAAGTGACCCTTCACAAAACACTCTTCGCCATACTGGACCATAAGAGGGAGGAGGTGGACGCAGCAAAGTCCATCTTCCCCGAAGAGGAACTTTTAAAGGCCGCCGGGCGGCGTGGTAAAGCCAGGTCTTTATATTCGGCGATAATGGCCGGGAACGGCCTTCGTATCATCGCAGAAGTAAAACGCTCGTCCCCTTCCGTAATGCTTATGGCGTCCGGATTCGATCCTAAATCAATCGCCATGGCATATGAATCGGCTGGGGCCGCGGCCATATCGGTCCTTACCGACACCCGCTTTTTCTGCGGTTCGCCATACTTTCTGCCGGTGATCCGCGATGCTGTTTCCATCCCGGTATTGCGAAAGGATTTCATCATAGACCGCTGGCAGGTTGCCGAATCGGCGGCGCTGGGGGCGGACGCCATGCTGTTGATGACCGTAAATTTTGGCGGCATTTCCCGGCTGGAGGATCTTTATGAATACACCCTCAAGCTTGGGATGGAGCCTTTGCTGGAAATCCATTCGGCGGATGAATGGGACGCCATAAAACATCTGCGCCCGAAGATTGTCGGGATCAATAACAGGGACTTCAAGTCGCCCAATCTTGAGGTGGACGTGGCCGCCACGCTGGCGGTGGCGCCGCTGATTCCAAAGGATGTGGCGGTCGTCAGCGAAAGCGGACTGACCAGCAATGCTGAGCTTGTAAAACTTTCGGCGGCTGGCGCCAGGGGATTCTTGATTGGTTCCGCCTTCATGCGCAATCCCGATCCAGGGGCGGAACTGGCGGCGATGCTGGCGTGAAGCTTTCCGGCGGCCGCCGGTAAAACCTTCGGCTATTTCTTGTTCATCAGCTCCACGAACATCATGCGAAGCTCGTAGAGCGTGTGGGTGAAAAGCTTCTCCTCGTCGGCGGTGAGGTTGCCTTTTGTCTTGGCCTCCAGCATGGCAATGATGTCTATGGTCTGCTTGGCCAGGTCAAGGTTGATGGAGGTCTTGCCCGAATAGGGATCCTGAAAACCTCCCATGTGGTACATGGCGGAGGAGGAGAGCGAAAGGATGAACGTGGAAAAATCAATGGGTGGAGCGGACGTTTCCCCGTCGCCCATCTTTTGCGCGGCTGGCTCTTTGATGGCCGGTGATTCAGAGGCGGGCTGCTTATTGTCCGCCTCCTCCTCGGCTCCGCTCCTTTTCCGTTTATCAATGAAGGAAAAGGACTTTTCCTCCTTTTCGCCTTCCACCGGTCTTAACCGAAAAGCTCCGCGGCCGGCGTGATCTCTTCCTTGCGCGGCTCGATAAGCCCTTCGCTGATTTCCTTTAGAGCCACGTCGATAGGCTTCATGTCCTCCGGATCGAGCATCGGGGGATCGCCCTTGATAAGCTGGCGCATCCTCATGGCGATGAGATTGGCCAGCAAATATTTCTGTGGAACTTTCTGCAGCGCCTTGTTGTAAAGCTCGGGATTGAACATTTTTATGACCACCTGATGTTATTCAACATGTTGATAATATATCAGCGCAAACGGGCCGCGCTCACTCGTTCGCCACTTTCTTCTCGACTTTGTCCTGGCAGTCCACGCAATACAGGGAATACGGCAGGACCTCCAGCCTTTTCTTGGGTATGTCCCCGCCGCATTCGGCGCAGATGCCGTATTCGCCGTTGTCTATTCTGGCTATGGCCTCGTCTATCTGGCGAAGTTCGTCCTGACCGCGCGTCTTAAGAGTGAAGGACATCTCCTGCTCGTAACTGGACTCGGCCAGATCCGCGTCATCCCCATGACGGATGTCCATTTCCTTTTTAATGTCCTGGTCAATATGCTTGTCCGTGTCAAGGAGCATGGCACGCTTGCGTTTCAGGACTTTTTTAAACTCGTTGAAATTGTTCTGTTTCATACAACAGATCCCTTTATTGCCTAACCTTTACAAAGCCACCGCCAACAAAAAGCCCTTTAGCTTAACATTTACAGACAATTTTGGCAAACCAAATATCCATAACGAATTGCCTCATATTAAAAGTAACCGAAGAATTAGGCGAAAATGATTCGATGCCTCATGTTTCATGTAACCGAAGGGAGCATGGAATATGGGCAAAAGCGCCAGAAAAGAATACCTTGCGAAAATCAAGGGCCGCTAC
>JACRLM010000003.1 GCA_016235255.1 Nitrospinota bacterium
ATCCATTCTTCCCTTGCCAGTTTTCCCGTTACCGTTTACTCTTTTCATGTGACCTCCTTGCTTTCCGTTGTTTTCGTTCAAAAACATGGTAGCAGGTGAGGTCATACCTTCGTTTCAACTAAGTTTAGGACACTTTCCCCGTGCGACTTAAGTTCGTCCGTCAGCGGATTGAATGAAAGAGTCCCCGCCAAAGCGTATGCAATGACTATCTCCGGGCTTGAAATGAACGCCCGGGTGGCGGCGCTTCCATCGTTGCGTTTCGGGAAATTGCGGTTGTAGGAGGTGACTATCGAGTTTGGCGTGTCCTTGCCCATCTCGTCCCGGCGCCATTGGCCGATGCACGGGCCGCAGGCGTTGGCCAGCACGGTCCCGCCGATTTTCTCGAACGATTTCATCTGCCCGTCGCGCTCTATGGTGGATTTTATGAGGCGCGAGCCGGGGGTCACAAGGAATGGGACGGCAGCTTTCAATCCCATCGCCGCGGCCTGTTCCGCCACGTCCGCCGCCCGCGCTATGTCCTCGTACGATGAGTTTGTGCACGAGCCAATCAGCGCCGCCGAAAGTTTCACCGGGTAATCGGCGGAGCGCGCCTCCTCGGCCATCAGCGACACCGGGCGGACCAAGTCCGGCGTGTGCGGCCCCGTCAATTGAGGCTCCAGTTCGTCCAGATCTATCTCGATCACCCGTTCGTAATAGTTTTCGGGATCGTCCAGAGTTTCCGGATCCGCCCGCAGAAGGTGGGCGATCTGGTCCGCCGCCTCCGCGCAAAAGCCGCGCCTTGTGGCGGCAAGATACACCCGCATCCTGTCGTCATAAGGGAAAATTGATGTGGTGGCTCCGATCTCCGCCCCCATGTTTGTTATTGTCGCCTTGCCTGTGCAGGATATGGAGGCGCAACCTTGGCCGAAATACTCGATGATCCGGTTCGTCCCCCCCTTTGTGGTGAGTATCCCGGCAAGATGCAGGATCACGTCTTTTGGCGCCGCCCAGCCGTGCAACTCCCCTGTCAGTTTCACCCCGATGATTTTCGGATAAAGCGTCTCCCACGGCATCCCAGCCAGCGCGTCCACCGCGTCCGCCCCGCCCGCGCCGATGGCGATCATCCCAAGCCCGCCGGCGTTTGGCGTATGGGAGTCCGTGCCGATCATCATCTGGCCGGGGAAAGCGTAGCGCTCCAGCGCCACCTGGTGGATTATGCCAGAGCCCGGCTCCCAGAACCCGACGCCGTACTTTAAAGAGACCGTCCGCAGGAAATCATACACCTCGGCGTTCTCGGAGGTGGCGGTGGCAAGGTCCGTCCCGGCGCCTTTATGCGCCCGGATAAGATGGTCGCAATGGACTGTGGCTGGGACGGCCACTTTGGGTATCCCGGCGCTCATGAATTGCAAAAGAGCCATCTGCGCGGTGGCGTCCTGCATCACCACCCTGTCCGGATTGAGTTTCAGGTAGCTTGCGCCCGGGATCAATTCCTGTCCGGCGGGATCTGCCAGGTGCCCCAGCAGTATCTTTTCCGCCAGGGTCATGGGGCGTGAAAGCCGTCCACGGACCATCGCCAGTGTCTGCTCCAGTTTCGTATAAACCTTCTCGACGGTTTCCGGTGTCAGATTTATGCTGTCGCTCATGGTTCGATCCTTAATTTATGGCGCAAGACATCACCTAAACCAGTTTATCTTTTAAAAGGAGACGAAATCAAGGATGGTAAAGTCCGGCCATGATTGGATACAATTCAATCAGCGGGGGCGTTGCGCGCTCCGCTTAATTCGGGGGTGGTCATCATGCGAGGACGGCTTGTTCACGCGATAGTTCTTGCCACAGGGCAGGAGAGCGCCGCCAGCGCGGAGATCGCCTTCAAGTCCACCAAAAGCTCCCCCAGCTACGAGGCGTACTGGCCCACATACAAGATCATCTCCCAGGAAGAAAGCTCCTGGCCGTCGCTTGAAAGGCCGGTTGCCACGAGGGTGAAGTCCTTTAAAGGGGCCTTTGTGGTGGTGGAACTGGAGACTGATTTCGCCGCCGCCGCATGTTCACATGCGCAAGCCGTCAAGAACGCCCTGCACGAGCGCGGACTTTCAATCGCCAGGAATTATTCGCCCGGCGCCGATTACGAGGAATACACGTTCTTTTGCGTGTGTGAATACAGCGATTACGACCGGTTCCTTTCTGAAAACGGCCTGCTGGTAAGCCAGCTATTAAAGGATGAATCAGCCACGCTGGCGGCCGAGGAGATAAACGAGACGCTGCAAAGCTCCCTGCGGTACGACACGGAGGACCTGACCGTGATCGAATGGGACGGCGCCCTGCTGCTGGACAAGAACGGCGACTTTGAGGACAACATGACCCTGCTGGAACTGGCCAACATCCAGCTTCTCGCATTGAGGACGCTGGACGCAAACCTCACGCGGGAGATAGACCGCTTCAAGCAGTTCGGCGACATCAAGACGGTGAACCTGTTCCGGCTTTCCACATTTTTAAAGTCCATCATCAAGGTGCGCACCCGGAGCCTTTTTGAACTGGAGGCGATAGACAACTCCATAAAGCTTTTCGGCGACTGGTATTCGGCCAAGGTCTATTCCATCGCCGCCAAAAAGCTGTACCACACACGGTGGCGCGAGTCCGTTGACAAGAAGCTTGCGCTGCTGGAAAAAATGTTCGAGATGGTCTCCCACCGCCAGATGGAGACCTTCAACGTGGTGCTGGAGTTTTCCATCGTGCTGCTTATCGTGGCGGAGATAGTATTGATACTGGGGGGGAAGATGTGAATGGGCGGAAAACCATGAAAGTGGAGATAGGAATTAAAAACACAAAATCCGCGCTGGACGAATTTGCGATGGCAGGAGAAGCTATCGGACGGGGTGAGAGGGTGCGGCCGGAGGAAAAAGTATATTTTGAAAGCCTCGCAGGCTTCAGGAAAGCATTGACTCCCAAACGCCTTGAGCTTTTGCGCCTGATACGGGAGCGCAATCCAAAAAGCATGCAAGAGCTTTCCCGCTTGTCGAGCCGCCACATGAAAAACGTGCTGACCGATGTTTCACTCCTGGAAGGGCTCGGCCTTATAACAGTCCGGCGAGCCACAAAGGGGCGCAAAGAAGCAGCGCCACATGTGAACTATGCGCGGATAAATCTTGAGATAGCGGTGTGAGGGCTGGGCCAGTTGATTTGGCCATCATAAAGGGGAAATTGGTGGGCCCACAAGGACTCGAACCTTGAACCGCCCGGTTATGAGCCGGAAGCTCTAACCAGTTGAGCTATGGGCCCCCACCAAAACCGTGACAAGACGGGGCAGCCGCCCCGCCTTATTTAGTAATTATAACGCCGAAGCCTAGCTTTCGATGAACGAGCGGAGCTTCTTGCACCTGCTCGGGTGGCGCAGCTTTCGCAACGCCTTGGCCTCTATCTGCCGGATGCGCTCGCGCGTCACCTCGAAGTCCTGCCCGACTTCTTCAAGGGTGTGCTCCGAGTCCATCCCGATGCCAAAGCGCTTGCGTATCACCCGCTCCTCGCGGTTGCCAAGCGTCGCCAGTATCTGCGCCGTCTGGTCCCGCAGGTTCGTGCGGATAACAGACTCTATCGGGCTCATCACCTTCTTGTCCTCGATGAAGTCGCCCAGATGGCTGTCTTCTTCTTCGCCTATCGGGGTCTCCAGCGAAATGGGCTCCTTGGCGATCTTCAGCACCTTGCGGACCTTGTCCACAGGCATGCTCATCTTCTCGGCGATCTCCTCTGGCGTCGGCTCGCGCCCAAGCTGCTGCACAAGCTGGCGCGAGGTGCGGATGAGCTTGTTTATCGTCTCGATCATGTGCACCGGGATGCGTATCGTCCGCGCCTGGTCGGCAATGGCCCTTGTTATCGCCTGGCGTATCCACCATGTGGCGTATGTGGAGAACTTGTAGCCCCGCCGGTATTCAAACTTGTCCACCGCCTTCATAAGCCCGATGTTCCCTTCCTGTATAAGGTCCAGGAACTGCAGGCCGCGGTTCGTGTACTTTTTCGCGATGGACACCACAAGCCGCAGGTTCGCCTCCGCCAGTTCTTTCTTTGCGGCGCGTTCTTTCATGTACCCGCGGGTGATCGCCTCGATGGTGGCCTTAAGTTCGCTGACAGTAATTTCGGCCTCCGCCTCCACCTTCTTTATCTCTTTGCGCGCGTTGGAGACGATGCCCGAAAGCTCCGCCTTGCGCTCGGCGCTGATCACCTTTTTCTTGGCGTTTTTGCGGACCACTTCCACACGCCGGGGGGCCCGCAGGCCAAGCTTCTCCTCGGCGTCCATGATCACCCGCTCCCAGGCGGCGCAAGACCTGCCAAAGCCTGTGATCTTGCCGATGATATCGTCCATCCGCGAAGGGTCCAGCTTGATGTCCTTGATCAGATCGGCGATAGTCTTGCGGACCTTCCCCTCTTCCTTCGCGTACTTTTCGCGTTCTTTTACCGTGAGCTTTTTAAGCCCCAGTTTTTTCTTCACCGCGGCGTGTTTTTCGCCGGCGGTCTTAAGTTGCCGGACAAACCCCATCACCCTTTTGGTGGCGGCCTTGAGCTTGGCCTCGGATGTTTCCTCCGCTGGTTCGTCCCAGTTGATGAAGGTCTGGAGGGAAATCTCCTCCTTTTTCACCTGGTCGGCCAGGGAGACGATCTCGTTTATGGTGATCGGGCAGTTTATGACGGCGTTGATAACCTCGTTCTGCCCGGCTTCGATCCGCTTGGCGATCTCCACCTCGCCCTCGCGGGTGAGCAGGGAGATGGAACCCATCTCCTTAAGGTACATCCGGACGGGATCCTCTGACGAGGCGAAGCTTTCCTCTTCGGCTTCAGCGCCTTCGGCTACGCCCTTGTCTAAAAAGCCGGACTCGCCTTTTTTCAAGGCGTTGGGGCGGCCCTCTGCTTCCGGCGAGTCAACAACGCTGATTCCCAGTTCGTCGAACCGCGTCATGATACCTTCAATCTTATCGGGCGCCACCAGGTCTCCGGGGAGGGAGTTGTTCACCTCCTCGTAGGTCAAAAAGCCCTTTTCCTTGCCACGCGCGATCAGCTTGTCAATTCCAGCGGTTTTCGCGGCTTTCCCCATCCACCAGTCTCCTTTAGCCTTGGGAAAACGTAAACTCACATCATATCTCTTTTTTCCGTATTTCAAAATATTTTTTTTGCGCCTTTTCCGCCCCTTCTTTATCCCCTCTCAAAGCGGCGCCGGTGAAGTCCGCCATCGCCTCCTTGCGTTTGGGTTTGTCCGCCCGGAGCCGTTTCGCGCAATCGCGCGCCGCCGCCTCCATCACCTCCTCGTCAACAAGCCCCCTGTCGAGCATTATGGAGGTGACCGCGCGGCGCACCTCTTCGTCCTGAACCGAGTTTAGAAGGTCCGCCGCCGCCGCCGGTTCGCCTTTGAGGAAAAGGTCTTTTATCAGAGTGAATATCGCCCGGTGGGCCGCATCGGAGAATTCATCTTCCCCGACTCCATAGGCGGCGGTCTCCAGAAATTCCGGATGGGACATCAACGCCCGCAAAAGGACCCGCTCCGCGTTGAGTATGGGTGATAGTTTTGAAGGTTTGCCCGCGGCCGGTTTTACCGGAACCCGCTCCATCTCCGCCTTGCCCATGGCCTTTGCAAGCTTTTGGCGGACAAGTTTCGGGTCGGTCTTCGTCCTGTCCGCCAGCGATTGTATGTAATGGCTTCTCTCTATCTCTTCTTTAATTCCTTTGAAACTTATTACTATTTCGTCAATCGCCGCCACTTTGGCGTCAATGTCGTTCACGTCCACCCCCTTGAGGATGTTGTCCATGATGAACTGATGGAACGGCGGGGCCTTGGCGGCCAGCGCCTGAAACTCCTCCTTACCGTTCTTTTGAAGATATTCATCCGGGTCCTTGAAACCTTCCAGGGTGAGCACCCGCACCTTGATCCCCTGGTCAAGCAGCACGGGCCCGCTCCGCTTTGCCGCCGTGACCCCCGCCGTGTCCGAATCGAACAGTAACGTCACCCTGTCGCATACCCGCTTGATAAGCTCCGCCTGCCCTGGGGTGAAGGCAGTGCCAGACACCGCCACGCAGTTTTCCACCCCGGCCCGGTGCAGCGCCGCCAGGTCCATATACCCTTCCACTACAATCATGGAGTTTTCCCGCCGGGCCGCCTGCTGGCCAAGATGAAAGCCGTACAGGAGCCGATTCTTCACATATATGGGAGTTTCCGGGCTGTTGAGGTATTTGGGCTCGCCCGGCTTGTCTTCCAACACCCGCCCGCCGAAACCCAGCGCCTTGCCGCCGGGGCTGAATATGGGGAACAACAGGCGCGCCCGGAACCGGTCTATGTAATTGCCCCGCGAAGATGGTTTGCAAAGCCCCGCCTTTTCCATCACCGCCTGGGAAAAACCCTTGCGCCCCAGATGCAGGGCCAGTCTGTCCCACTCCTCTTTCGCCCAGCCGAGCTTCAATTTTGCGATCATCTCATCCGGCAGCCCTCTTTTCGCCAGATACCGCCTCACCTGCGAACCGGCGTTTTCGTTTAGCAACGTCTGGTGATAGAACTCCACCGCTTCTTCCACAACGGCATACACCTCTTCGAGCGCAGAGTCGCTTTTTTTCCCGGTCTCCGGGACCGCCACGCCGTATCTTTTCGCAAGGAACCTAACCGCCTCCGGGAACGCGATCCCCTCCCGTTTCATCACGAAGGAGATCACATTCCCCCCCTCGCCGCAGCCGAAGCAGTGGAATATCTGCCGTTGCGGATTGACGTTAAAGGAGGGGGACTTTTCCTGGTGAAACGGGCAAAGGGCGCGGAAATTGGCCCCGCTTTTTTTCAAGGGCAGATAGCCGGAGATCACCTCCACAATGTCCGCCCGGCGGCGGACTTCCTCTATCACGTGATCGGGTATCTGGCCCATGCGCTGTTTCGGGATATTTCCGGCGATTGGGCCGGACTAGCCTCCCAACGCCTCTTTCACAAGGCGGTTGACCACCGCGCCATCGGCCTTCCCCTTGGTCTTGGGCATAAGGGCCTTCATCACCTTGCCCATGTCATTCGCGCCGGAGGCCTGTGTTTCGGCGATTGCCTCGGCGACGAGATTTTTCACCTGCTCTTCGGAAAGCTGCTCCGGCAGATAGGTCATAAGGATAACTATCTCCGCCTCTTCCTTCTCCGCAAGTTCGTTCCTGCCGCCGGCCCTGTATTGCTCCGCCGAATCTCGCCGCTGCTTGATGGCGGTTCCGATCACAGCCTCCACCTCGCCGTCGGTGAGCGGATGGCGAAGGTCTATTTCCTTGTTCTTGATCGCGCTTGTGACCATGCGGATGGTGGACAGCTTCAGCGCATCCTTGGCCTTCATCGCCGTTTTCATGTCTTCGGTCAGTTTTTCTTTTATGCTCATAGGAATACCTTTCCGTTACGGTTCGCCAGTATTGTATCCCGAATTTGGCGGCCGATCGGGCATTTCACGGCTCACCAACTGTCCGACGAGCCGCCTCCCCCCGATTCTCCGCCACCGCCGGAAAACGAATCGCCCCCGGAACTTCCGCCCGAATCGCCGCTGGAGCTTCCGCTGTCCGGAAAGCTTGTGTAAGTGGTGCTGTTGTCACTCCCCAGGCCGCGACGTGAGATTGCCCCCGGCCTTCGCCTGACGTGGCGAGTGAATTTGAACACAGAAAGGATTATGAAAAGTATCGGTACACCAACGGACAAGGCGAGAAACCAGAACATATCATCGTCACCTTGCGTGCCAGTGGCGTGACGCGGTTGCGGAGCAGGGAGGTTTTCTCCGGAGGCTGCTTGCATGATGGCGCGAGTCCCCTCGATGACGCCGCCGCCGAAATCCCCCTGTTTAAAACGTGGGACGATGATTTCGCTTGTGATCCGTTTTGCGATGGCGTCCGGCAATGCCCCTTCAAGGCCGTAGCCCACCTCGATGCGAAGCGTCCTGTCCTGCGCGGCGACTAGCAGCAGGACGCCGTCGTTTATTCCCTTGCGGCCAAGTTTCCATTTTTCCATCACGCGGATGGAGTATTGCTCTATGGTCTCCGGCTTTGTGGTGGGTACGGTGAGCACAGCCAGCTGGCTCCCTTTGCGCCGTTCAAAGTCCTTTAGCGTCCGGTTCAGCTCGTCCCGTTGCGCCCGGGTCAGTATCCCCCCCACGTCTGTGACCGGTGATTTGAGCGGAGGTATGGCCATGTCGGCCATCGCAGGGGAGGCGAAGGTGAGCAGCAGGGCAAGAAACAAAGCATGCTTCATCAGATCACCAGGAGGCGATGGCGGCATGGCTCATCGCTGTTTTACTTTCCCCCGCCAAACTCCACCTTGGGCGCATGTGAAATTTCCTTCTCGTTCTCCACCGCGAAGTTTGGCTTCACCGTGTATCCGAATACCATCGCCGTAAGGTTGTTCGGGAAGGTGCGGACCGAAGTGTTGTATTCCTGCACGGCCTTGATGTACCTGTTGCGGGCGACGGCGATGCGGTTTTCCGTCCCCTCAAGCTGCGCCTGGAAATCGCGGAACGCGCCATCGGCTTTCAACTGCGGATAATTTTCAGCCACCAGCAAAAGCCGGGATATGGCCGATTTGAGCTCAGTCTGCGCCGCCTGGAACTTCTGGAACGCCTGCTCGTTGTTCACAAGCTCCGGGGTGGCCTGGATGGAGCCCACCTTCGCCCTCGCCTCGGTCACCTGGGTCAGCACATCCTTTTCATGGGCGGCGTATCCTTTCACCGTGTTCACAAGCCCCGGGATAAGGTCGGCCCTGCGCTGGTACTGGTTTATCACTTCCGACCAACTGGCCTTGATCTGCTCGTCGGTGGCCTGGAAGGTGTTGTAGCCGCAGCCTGAAAGAAAGACCGCCATCAGCGGCGCTATTATGGCCAATATCGTTCGTCGCATCTTTGGAACCGTCCTTTAAACTTGTTATGCCACCTGCGGGTTGCCCCCGATAACCGCCATGATATACAATCACAAACATGAGCGCATGCATATTCTGCAAGATAGCGGCGGGTGAGATACCGTCGAAAAAGGTGATGGAGACGGACACGATCTTTGCGTTCGAAGACATCCATCCACAGGCGCCTGCACATATATTGATTGTGCCCAAAAGGCACATCGAGTCGAGCCTGGCTTTCTCGAAAGACGAAGCTTCGCTGTTGTGCGAGATATTTCTCGCCGCCAACGACATAGCGCGCCAGCGCGGGCTGGACAAAAAGGGATTCCGGATTGTCACAAACACCGGCCTTGAGGCGGGGCAGTCCGTTTTTCATGTGCATTTCCACCTGCTCGGCGGCAGGCCCATGGGCTGGCCGCCGGGCTAGGCTTATATCAACCGCATCCAACCTTAAGATTATCCCTTGACCGACCTGCCAAGGCTGACAGCGCTCAAAATACTCCACAAAGCGAGCCAGAAAGGGGCTCGGCTGGAGCCTGTGCTGGAATCCCATCTGGCCAAAGAAAAGATGGAAGATCGCGACAGGGCCTTCGTTTCCGAGCTTGTTTACGGCGTCGTAAGGTGGCGCCGGGGGCTTGACGAAATCATCCAGGGGGCTTCCGGCCGGCCGGTGAAGGCCATTGATCCTTACGTTCTGGACATTCTCAGGCTGGGCCTAGTCCAGATGACGGTGCTGACAAAGGTGCCGGTCTCCGCGGCGGTCAACGAGTCTGTCAACCTGGCCCGTTCCGCCTCCAGCACAAGGCCATCCACCGGATTTGTCAACGGCGTGCTGCGGGGGATCATCCGTAAATTCGGATTGAACAAGAAGCGCCGGACGGTGATGGAGATGGCCGAGTCCATAGTTCCCAAAAAGGCGCCGCCGCGCGAGAGGCTTGCGGTCAAATATTCATTTCCGGACTGGATGGTGAAACGCTGGGCCGCAAAATACGGCGAGAAGGGGGCGGAGACGATATTGGCCGGGTCGCAGAAGCAGGCGCCCGTCTTTTTCCGTTTGAACGTGAGAGAACATGCGGCCGGAGAAATCGAAAAGAAATTCGCCGAATGGGGGATCGCGGCGGAAAAGTTCGAATACGTGGAAAACGCATACCGGCTGACCAAGGGGAAGATCACCCCGCGTTCCCCGTTTTTCATGCAGGGGCATGTCCAGCCTCAGGACGGCGCCTCCATGATCGCCGCAAGCCTGCTCGAACCGGCGGAAAACGGCCTTTCCGCGGACATTTGCTGCGGCAAGGGGATCAAGACAGGCTTTTTTGCGTCGCGTATCAGGGACGGCAAAATTGTGGCCATGGACAATTCGTTTCTAAAACTTTCACACCTTAAAACGAACATGAGGCGGCAGGGGATCGCCAACGTGAAGGCCGTCGCCACGGACGCGGCATCCCCATGGCCGGTGAAGGCCCGGTTTGGAGCGATATATATAGACGCCCCCTGCTCCGGCTCCGGGCTTTTCAGGCGACATCCGGAAGGGAAATGGAACAAGGGGCTGGAGCTTGTGCATGAAATGGCCAAATTGCAGCTTGCCATGCTGGGCCGCGCCGCGGTGGAACTGGCGGCTGGCGGCGTGATGGTCTATTCCGTCTGCTCCATCGAGCCTGAGGAGGGAGAAGAGCAGGTGGAACGTTTCCTTTCCGGCGACAGGCGGTTCAAAAGAGACAATATAAAGTCAAAGCGTCCCGATCTGGCCGAATTCATCACGCAAAAAGGGGACATCCTGATCCTGCCGGGGCAAAAGGGGATGGACGGATTTTTCGCGGCGCGTCTTGTCCGGGCAAAATGAGCAAGGCGGCGGAATACCTCCAGGCATTCGCGCTTCTGCTGGCCGTCGCCGTGGTCAGCGGGATTCTGGTGATGCGGCTTGCGATGGCGGGAGGGGGCGAGACGGTGGACACGCCAGACCTTCGCGGCAAAGGCATAATCGCGGCGCTGGAGACGCTGGACAAATACGGGCTGTACCTTCGCGTCACGGGGCTTGAGGACGATCCACTTATCCCCAAGGACCATGTTGTAAGCCAAGACCCTATTCCCGGCGAGCCGGTGAAAAAAGGGCGCGATGTCAAAGTGGTGGTGAGCAGGGGAGCCAAAAGCGTTGTCACCCCGGATGTGGCCGGATCGTCGGTGGAGCGTGCGGAGGCGATACTGGCGCGCAACGGGATCAAGATGGTCAGGAAGCTTTCTATATACTCGGAAAAGCCGGAGGGGACCGTGCTGAAAACCCGGCCGGGCGCGCAGGTGGAGATAAGCAAAGGGGGAAGCGTCGCGATGCTTGTTTCGGCCGGGCCGGAGCCCGAGTACATAATCACTCCAGACTTCACCGGCGGCAAGCTTTCTGAAGCCATGGAAAAGCTGGGCCGGGCGGGGCTCAAGGTTGGGAAAGTTCTGCATGAAACTGGAGGGGGCAGGGAACCGGGGACGGTGACAAAGCAGGAGCCCAGGGCGGGGGCGCGTTCGGAGGCCGGGTCTTTTGTCACGCTAACAGTCTCGGAAGGCCCGGGAAGCGGAGGCGGAAAGCCGGAGTCGTACAACATCCTGTATTACACCATTCCAAAGGGGCGCGGCCAGTCCAAGGTTACGATAACCCGTGACAACGCTTCCGGATCCAAAGAGGTCTACAATGGCGTCCACAAACCGGGAGACACGATTTCACTGCTTGTGGAGATTCAGGGAAAGACTTCTGTGCGGATATATCTGGACGCAAGCCTGGCCGAAGTGAGGAGCTTTGAATGAAAGAGGAAAACAGCGCGCCTGGAATCCTGTACCTTGTGGCCACGCCCATCGGCAACCTTTCGGACATGACGCCAAGGGGGGTGGACACATTGAAGCTTGCCGATGTTGTCGCCGCCGAGGACACGCGCCATTCCAGGATACTTTTTGAGCGGTTCGGCGTGAGCCCCAAAAAGCTTGTCTCATACCATGCCCACAATGTGGAAAGACGGACCCCGGAGCTTGAACGGGCGCTGCAAGACGGCCTGTCGGTGGCGCTCATTTCCGACGCGGGAACTCCGGGGATAAGCGATCCCGGCTATGCGCTGGTGTCCGCCGCCGTACGCATCGGGGCCAGGATATGCCCCATACCGGGAGCCTCGTCGCCGGTGATGGCGGTGGCCGCGTCGGGTTTTCCGTCACACCGTTTTGTTTACGAGGGATTCCTTCCAAGGAAAAAGGGGCGCAAGACCATCATCGAGTCCTGGAAAGACGAGAAGAGGACGGTGGTGTTCCTCGAATCGCCCCACCGGATAGTAAAGACGCTGCGTGATATCGCCGGATATATTGGCGAGAGGATGGTGTGCGTGGCCCGGGAGATGACCAAAGTGCACGAGGAGTTTATCAGGGGGCGCGTTTCACAAGTGGCGGACAGGATCGAAAAAAGCGGCGCGGCGAGGGGGGAGATAACGGTGGCGCTGGCGCCGGAGCGGGCCGGCGGCCGATGGGAAGAGCAAGGGCTTGAGGAAGAAGGGGACTGACCAGCCCCGTCACTTCTTCTTTTTCTTCTTCTTCGTTTTCATGTAAAGGGCCGCCGCCTCGCTTTCAGGGGAGGTGGGGGCGTTTTGCCTGGCCAACTCCTTGAGATTGGCCTGCACTTTCGCGGATTCAATCTTGGCGTAAATTTTCTTTTTGGCTATGCGCCTCGCGGCGAATATGGCCGTCCACAGCAGGATGGACAGCGCCATGGTGGCCAGGAACGTGTCCACCCCGTTGATAAACGCCTTGTTTGTGAGCGCGGGGACGTTTCCCCCGGCGCTCATCACGAAACGTTCGCCCGGATTGACCGGCGTTGAAGACGACACGTTGACCATGTAAACGCCCGCCGCGGCCGCGTCAAAATAGCCGTGGCTTACTCCCTCCATGCCACCCATGAAATACTTGAGAAGCTTGTTCGGATACACTATGACCGAATTGCCCGCCGGGTCTTTCACGGAAAAAGAGAATCCCGCCGGGAAACCTGGCTTTGCGATTATTGATTCGCCCTTAATGATGCTTTTGTGTTCGTGGTAAACGTAATAGCGGCCAGGCTCGTCGATCTTCATCGTCAGCGAGCCCGGGACGAACTCCCGCCTCGTAGTGTCCTGCACGTTCCAGAATCCCCGCACCACGATCACCGCGGCGACCAGGGCGCCCATGAACATCACCAGAATGATGATCAGATAAACTTCTTTTTTGGGGGTCACATCCTGTTCGGTCATTTGTTCCGTCCCGCGCGAAGGTTTAACGCCGTGGCCGCCAGCATCACGAGGAATACCGCCGCTGAAAGCGACGCGCCGGTGTACGCTATCTCCCAGTCGCTCGCGTTCTGGTCCGCGTCACCGGTTATAAAGGCGGGAATGCTGCTCGCCACCATCCCCGCGAAAGCCGACGCGATGTTCACGATTGATACCGGGTAATGCCCGCGGATGATTATTAACGCCACCCCGAATGTGAGGAACATCGGGTTGAATGTCAGCAGCAGTATCACGAACAGGTAGGACGCTCCGGGCATGAACAGATAGAACACCGCCGTGAAGAAAGCCGTGGCCAGGGCTGTGGCGCTTACGACCATGTAGTACGTCTGCCACGGATTGCGGGCCGTCTGTTCCATGTCTGAAACCGCTCCATCAATAAAAAAGAAAATGATTATACATCATGCCCCCCGTAAAAGTGGAAGCGGCGGCGAAAAGACGTCTATAATGTGAGCCTTACTTTAAACGAAGGCGGTGCTATCAAGATGGGAAAATGCAGGGTGATCACGGCATGCCTGGTGGCTGCCTTTTTGGCGGGATGCTCCGGCGGCGCTTCGCAGGGGAGTTTTACCGGCGACACGGGGCGCAAAATAACCTCCGCCGGAGAGGCGATGTACCGCGGTGGGAGCGAACGCAACGGCGTGTACAACCACACGGGCCTTGCAAAGCTCAACGGCCTAAAATGGAAGTTCACCGCAGGCTCTCTGTTAAACAAGTATACCGGCTCCCTATGGATATACTCCAGCGTGGCGGTGGCGGACGGGATTGCCTATTTTGGGGCTGGCGACGGCAGGATGTACGCCGTGGACGCCCAATCCGGAGAGCTTAAATGGAGCTTTAAGAGTTCGAGGATGTATGGAGGGTGGTTTGTCTCCTCCCCGGCGGTGGCGGACGGGGTGGTCTATATAGGCTGCGGCGATGGCTTTTTGTATGCGCTGGACGCAAAATCAGGCGCCGGGCTATGGAAGTTTGACGCCGAGGCGGAGGTGGCCTCTTCACCTGCGGTGGTGGACGGGGTCGTGTATTTCGGCGATTACAAGGGGACTATGTACGCGGCGGACGCGCGGACAGGGAAAATAAACTGGCGGTTCGACGCAAACGGGACGGTCACATCGTCTCCAGCCGTCTCCGGCGGGGTGGTGTTCTTCGGCGGCAGATCAAGCCATGTTTACGCTCTCGACGCAAAGTCCGGCAAGGAGATATGGCGCTTCAAGGCCGGAAAGGACGTGGACAGCTCCCCGGCTGTGGCGGGGGGGATGGTGTATTTCGGAGCCGCCGACAAGCATATATACGGCGTGGACGCGGCCACCGGCAAGGAAGTTTGGAAATTCAATGCCGGGCATAACGTCTATTCTTCCCCGGCGGTGTTCAATGGCTTTGTGATAGCCGGCAGCTGGGACGGATACCTTTACGCCCTGGACGCGGCCACAGGCGCCGAAAAGTGGAAGGTGAAAACGAAGTACAGGGTCGATTCAGCCCCTACCATAGCCGGAGGTGTGGTATATTTCGGCAGCGGGGACAAGCACATATATGCGCTGGAGCTGGCCACCGGCAAGGAACTTTGGCGGTACCAGACTGGAAAGGAAGTGCGCACCTCCCCGGCGATTCTCGACGGGATGATTATCACCGGAAGCGAGGACGGCTCCGTTTACGCGCTGAATTGAAATGAAGCAGGCGGCCTCCGGTCATCCCTTTGCGGATTCGAGCAGCCGGGCCGCCTCCTCGTTTCCTTTGGACACGGCGATGTCGTGCGGGGTTTTCCCGGCGATGTTCTTGGCCCGCAGGTTCGCCCCGTTGGCCAAAAGCATCCGGATCATGTCCGCGTCCCCTCCTTCCGCGGCGGCGTGAAGGGGGGTAATGCCTAATTCGTCCTGGGCGTTGACGTTGGCCCCTTTGTTAAGCAGATCCACCGCCACCCGCTCCTCGCTGTTCAAGGCAGCTCCCATTAAAGGGGTCCATCCCTCGTCATCCGGCGCGTCCACTGCCGCCCCCTTGTCCAGCAAGAGCCGCACGATGTCGTCCATGCCGAACTCGGCGGCCATCAGCAGCGCCGTTTCGCCATAGATGTTCTTCGCGCCGGGATTTGCCCCCATCGCTATAAGTTCGCGCGCCATGTCCGGCTGGTCGGAGGTGACGGCCCGCATCAGTGGCGTCTCGCCATACAGGTTGGTGATGTCCGGCGTTGCGCCGTGCATCATAAGGTACCGCGCCATCTCAAGCTTACCGTGTTCCACGGCGGCCAGCAGCGGGGAGGAACCGTTCTGCAGTTTCGCGTTGATGCCGGTGCCTTTGTCCATCATCTCCCGGGCGGTGGACATATCCCCATCGGCGGCCGCGCCCAGAAGTTTGCGGATTTTGGCGCCAGGGCCCAATGACCGGAAAAGCCACGCAGCCCCGGACACGAGGATGGCCGCCGCAATCAGAATTTCGTCCATAATGGCAGAAACGGGTTGAAAGGTAATCCAAACAGGAAGCCGGTCAACCGGCGATTCCGCGCGGCTCCGGTGTCTCGTCCAAAAGCATCAGTTGCGCCTCTATCGCCGGTGTTGTGACGGGATATTCTCCGTTGAAACACGCCTTGCAAAAGTCCTCACCCCGCCCCTTCAGGGCGTTGAGCATACCTTCCATGGAAAGATAGGCCAGCGAGTCGGCCGCCAGGAATTTTCTTATGTCCTCCACCCCGTAGGTGGCGGCGATCAAGTCTGAACGGGCCGGGGTGTCTATCCCGTAAAAGCACGAATGGGTGGTGGGCGGGGAGGATATGCGCATATGCACCTCCCTGGCCCCGGCTTCGCGCACCATGCGGACAAGCTTTCGGGAGGTGGTGCCGCGGACTATTGAATCGTCCACCAGAATCACCCGCTTCCCCTCTATAAGCTCCCGCACCGGATTGAGCTTTATTTTCACCCCGAAATGGCGGATCGACTGCGCCGGCTCTATGAACGTGCGCCCGACGTAATGGTTGCGGATAATCCCTTTTTCAAAAGGTATTCCGGACTGTTTGGCGAATCCCAGCGCCGCCCCTATCCCGGAGTCCGGCACCGGGATCACGTAATCAGCGTCAACCGGCGATTCAACGGCCAGCGCCCGGCCGAACCTTTTGCGCACGGCGTAAACGTTGGCGCCGAACACGTCGGAGTCCGGCCTGGCGAAATATATGTATTCGAATATGCAGTGCCGCCTTGGCTGGCGCTGGAAGGGGAAATGGCTGAAGACCCCTTCCTCGTTGACCAATATCACCTCGCCCGGTTCAACCTCGCGGATGAACTTCGCGTCTATCAGGTCGAAGGCGCAGGTCTCCGAGGCGAAAACATACGATTGGCCGAGCCTGCCCATAACAAGGGGGCGGAAACCGTGCGGGTCCCGCGCCGCGATTATCTCCCCCGCGCTCATGATCGCCAGCGAATACGCCCCTTTCACGTGCGAAAGGGCGTCCACCACCTGGTCTAGCAGGCGCTGTTTCCTGCTCATGGCGATAAGGTGGATTATCACCTCAGAGTCCATGGTGGAGCGGAATATGGAGCCGTTTCTTTCCAGCTCCTCCCTTATGGACTTGGCGTTTATCAGGTTGCCGTTGTGCGCCAGGGCCAGCGGGCCGCTGTGGTATGAAATGTAAATCGGCTGGGCGTTCTTAATTTCCGACTCCCCCTGGGTGGAATACCTGTTGTGGCCGATGGCCATTGTACCCTTGAGGTTGTCTATCATGGATGAGTCGAAAATTTCGGAGACGAGCCCCATGCCGATCTCGGCGTAATGGCGGATCCCGTCCGATGACACTATGCCGGCAGACTCCTGTCCCCGGTGCTGGAGCGAGTACAAGCCCAGATAGGCAAGGTTGGCCGCTTCCGGGTGGCCATACACGGCCATCACGGCGCATTCTTCCTTGAACTTGTCCAATGCCATTTTTTAAGTCAAACGCCTTGCAAGAATGTCTTTATAGGATAGACCAGAAAGAGGACGTTTTGCGTATTTTCTTGCGGACGCCAGATTAAAAGCCCGCTGCAGCTTCTTCCGCCCGCTTTTTCCATTCCGGATGTTAACATAATCATAAAAACAGCCCGGTGAATTGCGATTCATGGAAAAATCAGCCGTAGCCGCAATGCTCAGCGAGATCGCCGTGATTCTGGACATTCTCGGCGAAAACCCTTTCAAGGTCAAAGCACACCAGAGCGCCGCCCGGGCCATCGAGACCCTGCCCGGCGATCTGGACGAAATCATGGCAGGGGATCATCTGACCGACATCAAGGGGATCGGATCGCACATCGCCGAAAAGATAAAGACCTTCGCCGCCGCAGGAGCGCTGCCGGAGCTTGAAGCGCTTCGTAAAAAAGTCCCCGCCGGGCTGTTTGATATCCTTAAAATCCCGGGACTGGGGCCGAAAAAAGCCAAGGCGCTGTGGGACAAGCTTGGAGTGACCACAATCCGCGAGCTGGAATACGCCTGCAACGAAAACAGGCTTGTGGAACTTTCCGGGTTCGGCGCCAAGAGCCAGGAAAATATCATCAAGGGGATCAAGAACGTCACAAAATTCGCCGGGAGGCGTCTGGCGCCGGAAGCCTTCGCCGCCGCTGGACCTGTTATCGAATGGGTGCTCAAAGGCCCGGCGGTCAAAAGAGCCCAACTTGCCGGCAGCGTCCGCAGGGGGTTGGAGACGGTGAAGGACATTGATATCGTGGCGTCGTCGCAAAATCCCGAGAAAGTTATGGATAGGTTCGTGAAAGCCCCCGGCGTTGCCGAAATCATCGGGCAGGGCCCCACAAAATCGTCCATCCGGCTTGAATCCGGCTTCCAGGTGGACCTGCGCGTGGTGGACGACGCTCAATACCCTTTCGCTCTGCATCACTTCACCGGCAGCCGGGAACACAACACCCTGATGCGGTCACGCGCCAAGGCCATGGGGCTGAAGATGAACGAATACGGCGTGTTCCGGGGTGAAAAGCTGATCGCGTGCGGCGATGAGGAGGAGATATTCGCGGCGCTAAAGCTTGCCTATATCCCGCCGGAGCTTCGGGAAGGGATTGACGAGATTGATGAATCGGAAAAAGGGCGCATCCCAAAACTCGTCGAACCCGGCGATATAACCGGAATATTCCACGCCCACACGGTGGCCAGCGACGGGGTGGACACGCTGGAGAACATGGCGGCCGCATGCAAAAAGATGGGGAGCAAATATCTGGGGATATCAGAACATTCCCGCACGGCAGCCTACGCAGGGGGGCTTTCGATTGACGAACTGGAAAAGCAGGGGGACGAAATAGACGAGGTGAACGCAAAACTTTCCGGATTCCGGGTGTTCAAGGGGGTGGAGTCGGACATTCTCAACGACGGGTCGTTGGACTATCCGGACAAGGTTTTGGCGAAGCTCGATTTTGTCATCGCATCGGTCCATTCCGGATTCAACATGGACGAAAAAAAGATGACGGAGCGGATAGTCCGGGCCATCGAAAATCCGTTCACCACCATGCTCGGCCACCCCACCGGAAGGCTTTTGCTGGCAAGGGACGGATATCCTGTGAACATGGGAAAAGTTATCGAAGCCTGCGCGAAACATGATGTGATAATCGAACTTAACGCCAATCCCCACAGGCTGGACATAGACTGGCGCGTGATGAAGCTTGCGAAGGACGCAGGGGTGAAGATATCCGTCAATCCAGACGCCCACAGGGTAAGCGGCCTTGCGGACGTGGCATGGGGGGTGGCCGCCGCCCGGAAAGGCTGGCTTGAAAAAGGAGACGTGTTCAACACAATGGCCCCGGACAAGATTGAGAAAGAACTTGAGCGGAGAAAAAAATGAAGATTAAGGATTTGGCGGTCAAAGTTGACGCCGTTTTAAAGAAGAGGTATCCAGACGCGAAAACGAGCCTCGATTTTTCCACTCCGCTGGAATTGCTGGTGGCCACCATATTGTCGGCCCAGTGCACGGACGAACGGGTGAACATGGTCACCAAAACGCTTTTTAAAAAATACCGGACGGCGAAGGACTACGCCGCCGCCCCCATTGAAAAACTGGAGGAGGACATACGGTCCACCGGGTTTTACAAGAACAAGGCAAAATCATTGAAAGCGTGTAGCGGGGACATAGTGGAAAAACATGGCGGAAAAGTCCCCTCCACGATGGAGGAGTTGACCAGCCTTCACGGCGTGGGGCGCAAGACCGCCAATGTGGTGCTAGGCGCGGCGTTCGGTGTGCCGGGGGTGGTGGTGGACACGCACGTGGGGCGCGTCTCCCAACGGCTCGGAATCGCAAAAGAGAAGACGCCGGAGAAGATAGAGATCGAGCTTATGGACTCCGTGCCGAAAAAGGACTGGACCGGATTTTCGCTGCGGATGATCCATTTCGGGCGCGAATTCTGCCAGGCGAAAAAACCGCGATGCGGGGAATGCCCAATTTATGATTTATGCGGATGGGAAGGGAAGAAATAAAAAAGGCCGCGTAATACGGCCAGCCTCCAAGGGGAGCTTTAATCTTACGCCACAGCCTTGAATCCGTCGCTCCCGCTGTAAACGTTGGCGATATTCGCCTGGCTTGCCGGGGTCAACGTGGGGGTGGCGAAGGACTTGGTCTCAGGCTTTGCCCCCTGCGGCTTTGCCGCTTGCGTCTTCGTGGTCTGGGTTTTTGCGGCGGCCGCCCCAAGTTTGGTCTCTTTTTTTGCCGGAGCGGCGGCGCTGATCCCTTTGCCGTCGTCTTTCTTGGGAGCGGGAGTGGCCGCGGCGTTTATCTGTTTGCGGCTGGGCTGGGCGGTGAGCGCGAGTTTTTGGATTATGTCAGTCCTAGCCCCTTCCGGGCCAAGAACCTTGGCTTCCTTGACCTTCGCTTGAAGCGCAAACTCCTCACGCGCCTGAACTAAAGGTGAATTGACCATCCTTCCAACCGCCATTTTGTTTTCTCCTTATTGGAGCAAACCCTGCTTATTCCATGTAGCTTGCAAAGCCGCATGGCGCGCTGGAAAGTTTCCTCACGGCTCTTTCTATCTGATTAAATTTAAACGCTATTTGGATGAAATGTCAATGCCTGCGCAATGTTTTGAAATAAAAGGGGATATTTTGCCATCAGGCCTTAGTTAAACCCTGGATTATATAAAAATCAGGCTGTGATATATTAGAAGCCATGCCGATGAAAAAAGCGATCCTCATCGAAAATATCCCATTTAACATAGACCCGTTGCGCGTTTTGCGTGAAATGAAGATCCCGCATATCAAGTCGCTGGACGAAATCACTGAAAGGCCGCTCGCCGCCGCCATCAAAAGGGGGATAGACAAAGCCTACTCTCTTATCGAGGGCAAAGGAGTGTTCAAAACATACGCCCTGAACGGTGTGCATGGCGAAGAGGTGGAATGTGAGGGCTTCAGCGGTGTTTTCAGGGGGAAACATATGATCAAGCTGCTGGCCGAATGCGATCACGCGACGCTGCTGGCCTGCACCATCGGGCCAAAGCTGGAAAGCGAGGTCGAGCGCCTGCAAAACAGCGGAGAACTTACGGAAGCGTTCACCCTGGAAATGATAGGCGGATGGATGGCCGACTACATGGCCGAAAGGGTGGACGAGCGTATAGCGAGGGAAATAAAAAAAGCCGGGTATGTTGAAACTATGCGGTTCTCCCCCGGCTATGGAGACTGGGGGCTGGAGAACCAGCCGCAGGTGTTGAAAATGGCCGAAGCGGAACGGATCGGCGTCAAGCTCACGGAAACGAACATAATGATCCCCCGCAAATCAGTCTCCGCCGTCATCGGCTGGAAACGGGCCGGCTGACACGGCCCGCCGGGCTGTCCGTTTCACGCAGGTTACGACCCGCTCCCCATCATCGCTTGCATCTCGGCTATCTTTTTCTTGAGGTCTTCCACCTCCGCCTTGGTGGCAAGCCCAGCCTTGTCCAGCGATTTTTTCACCGCCGTGTCAATGAACTCGGTCAGTTTTTTGCGATGGTCCTCGCCCGCCGTTTCCATCTCCTTAAAAAGCCGCTCACCCTCTTCCTTGCTGGCCTTGCCCGCTTCCGCAAGGTTGTCCGTGAGCTTTTTAAGGTTTTCCTTGGACAGCCACAAGGCGCCCACTCCGATTTTCGCCGCATCTTTCAGGATTTCAAACATAAGCCCTCCTTTTAGCCGGATTTATTAACGACCGTCACTCAAGCCTTCCTGACACCATTATCGCCCATAAAATGCGTAATCCCATAAAAAGCGACACCGCATATCCCAACATCCCAAGCGCCGAAAGGCCTAATATCTTCGGCGGCACCCCGGCGCTTAAAACCATCGAGGAACCCACGAAAAGGGCCGCCGTCAGTATGCCGAACACAAGCCTGTTTGCCGAATGCTCCAGCCCCCGGTGCTCCATGTGTATCTCAAGCGTCTCCTTGCGGAACCGCTCAAGTATGTCCACCATGGCCGGCGGCACGTATTCCAGGAAGTCCCGCATCGACTCCGCCATCCTGCGCGCCTTGTTTAATTTCCGCAGAGGTGAGGAGATAGCCGCCCCGAAGCTCCTTTCGTAGGGCTTGATTAGCGACACCAGGCTGAACTTCGGTTCCAGCGCCCTGTTCGTCCCCTCCAGCGTCACCAGTGTTTTCATGAGCATCACCGCTTCCGCCGGAAGGATGATGTGCCGCCTGTGGATGATGGAAATGGCCTCGTTGAGCGCGTCTGAAAGCCGCAGGCTGGCGACAGGGATTGCCCCATAGTAGGATATGAAATCGGCAAGTTCCGTTCCAAGGGCGCTCTGGTCGAAATCCGGAGGGAGCGATCCGATCTTCACAATTATCCTGACAAGCCTGTCAGAGTCGCCTGAAATCACCGCCGGAACAAGTTCCTCGATGTACTCACGTATCCGCGCTGAAAGCCTTCCGGCCATTCCAAAGTCCAGCAGCGCCACTTTGCCGTCCTCGGTGACAAGGATGTTGCCGGGGTGCGGATCGGCGTGGTAGAACCCTGTCCCGAAGATCATCGCCAGGTATATCCTCGCCACCTTCTCGGCGATCCGCTGCAGGTCAACCCCTTTTTTCAAAAGCTCGTCCGGCCTGCTTAAGAACGTTCCGTCCAGCCATTCCATCACCAGCGTTTTGGAAGAGGTCAGGTCATCGTAAACCTTCGGTATCTTGACAGAAGGGTCGCCGGAAAGGTCATCGGCCAGATTGGCTATGTTGCGCGCCTCTCTCTGGAAATCCATCTCGCGGGTGAGGGTCCTTGCAAACTGGGCCACGGTTTCCTTTGGCCGGAAATGGCGCGATTCCTCCACGTAGGACTCCAGGAACGACGCGATGTCCAGCAATATCTCCATATCCGTGGCTATCATTTTTTCAATGCCCGGATGGCGCACTTTCACGGCCACTTTCTCGCCCGTCTTAAGCCATGCCACATGGACCTGCCCGATGGACCCGGATGCCACGGCCTTGGGCTCGAACTTGTCAAAAACGTCCTCCACGCTTTTGCCCAGTTCCGATTCGATGACGTTTTTGACCAAATCGTATGGGTCCGCGTCCACGTCGGCCTGGAGTTTTTTCAACTCTTCGGAGAGGGGTATCCCGGCGATGTCCGGCCGCACGGAGAGTATCTGGCCGAACTTGATGAACGTGGGCCCAAGCTCGATGAGGGCGAGGCGGATACGTTCCTCGGTGGAAAGGTTCAAAAGCTCCCTGGGGGAGCCTCGCTGCAGTATTTCGCGGGCGAAATCGAACTCCACCCGGTGGGCCCAGTCCGCCAGGCCGTAGCGCACCAGTACCGTGATTATTTCACGGTATCTGGCGATGTGCCTGCCGGCGCGGGACAGCCTCACTCCTATGGCCATGGTATGGCGTCCAGTTGGATTTTTACTGCCATGATTATACCATCCGGCCGCGTATAATTTCCGCCGCCCGGGTCAATGACCGCATATCTTTTATATTCCAGACGAGGATGAAGTCCGACTCCGCCCGGGTGGGCAAGATGTATTTTTCAAAGCCCGGCTCCACGGTATCGTTGAACTGGCGGATGACGGACTGCTCGCACCTCCCCCGTTCCAACGTGTCCCGGGCGATCCGTCTTTTCAGCCGCACATCCCTGTCCGCGTCCACAAACAATCGAAAGTCCAGAAGAGGCTGTATTGCGGCGGGGTGGAAAAGGAGTATCCCCTCCACGATGACAAGCCGGGCATGGGGGACCGGCTCCGCGTTCTGGATGGCCGCGTGGTTGGCGTAATCATAAATGGGCATCGCTATCCCCTCGCCGCGCCGCAATGTGGCCAGGTCTTCGGCCAGCAGCGAAAAGTTTAGCGCTTCCGGTTCGTCGTAATTTATCCTTGCGCGCTCTTCGGCGGATAGTGAGCTACGGTCAAGAAAATAGCGGTCCACGCCGATCACAAGGGGGGAGATATCGGCCATCATCTCCGCCAGCAGGTTGGCCACCATGGTCTTGCCCGCCGCCGATCCGCCGGAGATCCCGACGATGAAAGTTTTGCGGGGATTTCCGGTAAAAGATGCGTCCAATTTAAATAGTCTCCCAATCAGCGTATGCCGAAGGGTCATCATAATGTAAAATTGAACGTATGGATAACAAGCTTTCAAACCGGCGCCAGTGGTTCCGCGACGGCGTAAACTTCCTCGGCCGGGCGGTGATGGAGTTCAACGACGCCGCGAAGGACACCGTAGAAGTGACGGATGATTTGCCGCGACATAATCCGCTGGATCCCGCGCGCGGTTTCCTGCGCCCCCCCGGTGCGATAGCGGAGACTGAATTTGTTGTCCGGTGCGACAAATGCGGCGACTGCGTGAAAGCCTGCCCCGAAGGAGTTTTGTTTGCGGCAACCGCCCAAAGCGGGGCCATGGAGGGATATCCGGTATTCGACCCGGCGCGCAAGGCCTGCTTTCTTTGTTCGCCCCTGCATTGTGTGAACGCGTGCAAGGCAGGCGCGCTAAATCCGGTGGCGGACATAAGCGAGCTTGCAATGGGCAAGGCCAGGATGAATCCGGCCAAATGCAAGGCCAGCGAAGGGGATGAGTGCCGCCTGTGCCACGACTTCTGCCCGTTGTCCGGCAGGGCGGTGATATTGCTCGGCGGCCGGGCGGCCATACAGGCGTCCGAATGCGTCGGCTGCGGCCAATGCGAGTATCATTGCCTGCACAACGCCGGGCGCGGGGCTATCACCACATTGCCGAGAATTTCGGGCATGGCGGTCTGAAAAGAGGCGCGATTGCCCCGTGGTTCCTTTGCGTGTATCATAAACCGTTACAAATTATTCAAGCGGCGTTTTGACTTCCAACAAAACTAAAATACTGGTTGTCGGAGGCGACAACGGCAGGCGCGAGGCCATCAAGCGGGCCTTTCAAAGCGCCGGGGGCGCGCGGTTCAACATCGAGTTCCGCTCCTTTGCCCGGACGGCGGGAGTCCGTTCCACGCCACCGGACTTCGCCGCGGCCATCGTGGACTTTGAGACCGATCCCAAAGAAGCGGCCCACGCCGCCTTTCTACTGCGCTCGGCCCGGGCGGAAATGGGGATTGCGGTGATCGTCCCCTCCCTTGAATTCCAGACTCCCGTGGAGGCGCTCGACCTCGGGCTCGGCCCGGTGGTGATTTCCGACGAGGAAGGGATCGCGTCGCTTCCGGCCATCGCCGAGGCGATGACAAACGGAGATGAGCAGGCAGGGTCCGTTTCGGCCAGCAGCGCGCTGCGCGTGCGCAATCAGGAACTGCGCGACATAACCGACTCCTTGGCGCGCCAGAGCGTCCACCTGATCCATTTGCGGAACGAGCTGGCCGCGGAGAAAAGCAAGCTGGAGACAGTTATCAACGGTATGACCGACGGGGTGATATTCTTTGACGTTGACGGCAGGCTGGAGATGATAAATCCCGTGGCCACGGCCATTTTTCCCAGCCTTGACGCGGACGGGTATCCCGTAAAAGATGATTTTATCAAAACGATCGGGCGTGATGCGGCCGCCGAAAACAGGAAGGGGGATGACAAAGCCCACTCTTTTGACGCCATGATCGGCGGCAAGGCGTACAGGATCCGCCAGGCGGATGTGACGGACGCGTCGGGAAGCCCCGCCGGCTCGCTGATAATGCTGATGGACATAACCGCCGACAAGGAATATGAAAAGCTCAAGAACGATTTCACAAGTATGATCTCGCACGAGCTTCGCACGCCCCTTACCTCCATAGGCGCCGCCGTGGACAACTTTATAAGCGGAGCGCTTGGCGAAGTGACGGAAAACCAGCTCAAGTTCCTGGAGATGATCAGACGGAACGTGGACCGCCAGCAGGCGCTTATAGACGACCTTCTGGACATAGCCAAGTTCGAGGCGGGGCAGATGGAGCTTTGCGCCGAGATGTACAGCCTGCCGTGGGTTGTGAACTCATGTGTAGAGCAGTTTTCACTTGCCTACAAAGACCGCAAAATATCGCTGGAAACGCGGGCGCAACCGGATTTCCCCAAAGTCAGATGCGACCACAGGCTAATGACCCAGGCGGTCAACAACCTGCTTTCCAACGCGCTCAAGTTCACCGAAGATGGGGGATCGGTGGTGGCGGCGGTTTTGCCGGAGGAGCATGACGGGACGCCGATGGCCTGCGTCTGTGTTTCGGACACCGGCATCGGCATCCCGCACGGGCAGCGGGAGCGTATATTCGACAAGTACACCCAGTTGGACAGCTCCACCCGCAGGCGGTATTCGGGCACCGGGCTGGGGCTGGCTGTTGTCCGTGAAATCATGAAGGCCCACGGAGGTTTCGCGGCCGTGGAAAGCGAACCGGGCAAAGGGAGCGTATTCAAGCTGTTTTTACCAATAAGGGGCGAGGCGGCATGAAAAAATCAACCATCATGATCGTTGACGACGAGGAAGACATACGGCTAAACCTTGCCACTGCGCTGGGGCCGGAAGGTTACGAGGTTGTATGCGTTGAAAATGGCGACAAGGCGCTGGGAATGCTTGATGATGTGCGGCCCGGCCTTGTGATACTGGACATAATGATGCCGGGGCTGGACGGATACGAGGTGTGCCGCCGCATCAAGGAAAGCGGCCCGCAGAGCCCGGCGGTGGTCTTCGCCTCCGCGCTGCGGAAGACCCGGAACAAGGTGGAGGGGCTGGACCTGGGGGCGGACGACTATATAACCAAACCGTTCAACCTGGCCGAACTTAAAGCCAAGATCAGGTCCATATTCCGTGCGCAGGAAAGCCACAGGCAGTTGCTGGCGCTGGTGGACTTTTCCCGTTCGGTCAACTCCATAGATCCCGCCGCCCTGGGCGCCGCCTTCGCCGCAAGGTTTGGAGAGCTTGTGGAGGCCAACCTTTTTTCGCTGTTCTACCTGGAAGAGGAGGGGGGTGAGCTCAAGCTCGTAGGCCACAATCATTCAGAAAAAGAAATGGACGGGCTTTCTCTGCCCGCCGCCGAATCGCCGATCATGGCGGCGGCGCTTTCGGCCGGGAACGAGATAATGGTGGACAATTTCGCAACGACCCCATACGCCACCGGGGCCAGGCGCCCGAAATACACAGACGGGTATGCCATGTGCATCCCCCTTTCGGCCGGGGGTGAGTTTGTGGGGGTCATCAACGTCAGCGGGGGCGGAGCCGGATTTTTCATGAAAGATGATTTCGGCGTTCTGCGGCTTATGGCGGAGATCACCGCCGCATCCCTGGGCAATTGCAGGATGCACTCCCGGATAAACAGGCTCGCGGTCACCGACGGGCTCACAAAGGTGTTCAACCACCAGCATTTCCACAACCTGCTGGCGCTGGAATTCGAGCGGGCCAAAAGGTTTGGCCAGGACCTTTCATGCGTAATGCTGGACGTCGATTTTTTCAAGCGTATCAACGACACGTATGGGCATCAGGCAGGCGACACGGTGTTGCGGCATATCGCCGCAAAGCTGATGGGCCATCTTCGCAAGATAGACGTGGTGGCGCGGTACGGCGGCGAGGAGTTCGCCATCCTCCTCCCCCAGACAAATATCAAGGCGGCCGTGGCCGTGGCCGAAAGGATACGCGAAGACGTGGGCGCGAATCCGGTGGTCACCGAGGCTGGCTCCATCGGCGTCACGGTGTCCATGGGAGTGTCGGACATGACGGTGAAAGGGGTCAAAAAGGAGGCGGACCTGATCAAGAAGGCCGACGAGGCCCTTTACGCCGCCAAGCATGAAGGCAGGAACAGGACCAAGGTGCTATTGGCATGATTACCGGCGCCGCTTCTTTCAACTTTACATTCAGGATTCCCGGTAAATGACCATGCTGGCGGCCGCGTTGATCGCAAGTTATCTGGCCGGATCGATCCCCACAGCCCTCATCGCGGGCAAAATGGCTGGCGGGATAGACATACGAAAGCACGGCAGCGGCAACGCCGGGGCGACCAACGTGTACCGGCTGTTCGGGATGAAGCCGTACCTTGCCGTGCTCTCCTTGGACATGTTCAAAGGATTCATCGCGGTCACCTTGATTGCCCCGTTTGGCGCGGGAATTCTTTCCGGGGAGAGGACGGCGCTGTATTGCGGCCTTGCGGCGGTGGCCGGGCATATATGGACAGTGTTCGCCGGATTCAAGGGGGGCAAAGGGGTGGCCACTGCGGCCGGAATATTTTTAGGACTAAGCCCGGTGGTCACACTGCTGGCGGTGGCCATTTACCTGGCCGTGACGCTTACCACCAAATACGTGTCGCTAGGCTCCATGACAGCGGCCATAAGCGCGCCGATACTGCTTCTGCTGGACAAGTCGCTTTTTCATCCCACGCTGCCAGCGGAGCTTGCCGGAGCCGGTGTTGCGTTGGCGGCGCTCATCGTTTTTACACATAGGGAAAATATCAAGAGGCTGTTAAAGGGAGAAGAGCGCAAGACCGATTTTCTTGAAAGTTTCAAAAGCAAATCCACCGGCCAATCATCCTGATTTCCGTTTCCGGTCTTCGGCGCAAAGCATGTTCCATTCTGTCCATACCGCGATGTCGTTATAAAGCTTTAGAGTTCCGCCTGATCTGCCGAAATTGACTGTATGGGAAAACGGGCCTATTATGGTTTTAAAGCGCGTGGTGGCGCAAAAATGGCAATTGAAAGCTAATATGGCGATAGTGTCATGTCAATAATTTGACATTGACATTAATTTGCATGTAAATTAGCATACATTGTCATATAATTATTGCGGAATAGATTAAAGGGCGTCCATGTCGTACGGCTACGAACAAGAGATGACTCTGAAGCAGGCTTATGGCTTGCTGGAAGTCGCCGAAAATTCGGCAATAGAGACTGTCAAGCAGTCCTACAGGCGCGCCGCCAAGCTTTATCATCCCGACGCCGCATCAGGCCTTGCTGACACAGAGAAATTCCACAAAATAGTCACCGCGTACAACCTGATAACAAAAGACATCAAGCGCAAGCAGATCCTTTTCAAATCCACCCGCAAGGGGGCAGGAAAAGCTCCCGCCGGGGCGGAGGCCGCGCAGGCAGGCGGATGGAGGAGGTTTGCCGGGAAGACCGGATCGAAGTTCATGGACTTCATGGGTGGGATGCGCTCCAAGTCACAGCCCAAACCTTCGCATGAGAATAAAGCCAGGACCGGCAGTGAATGGAAAAGCACCAGCACGTTGACCTATGACGAACTGATCATACGGTTTGACAAGTCGCCCAACGTCTGGCTCCAGATAGAGGCGGCGCACGAAATATACAGCAGGTTCCGGGGAAGGTTTGAGTCCTTCGCCATCCCGCGGCTTCCCCGGGCGCAAGCCAGGGCGCTGGTGGAGCTGATCCAGGTGCTGGGCAAGATAAAGACGCAAACGGCTCTTGGCGCCATCGCGCCGTATCTTTCATCCGGCGACAAGGAGGTGTGCTGCTCGGCGTTCATGTCGCTTGAAAACGGAGGAGCCATCGGCCAGGAGATTCTGGACAAGTCCATACGGACCCCCTCGCCCATGATGTATTACATCACGGGACTGTTCAACCGCTCGCCGTTCGAGAAGCACGTTTTGAAAAGCCGCCTGGTGCCGTCGCAGAAGATGCGCCGGCTCACCGCCGTCACCCGCCGCACCGGCCTTCCGCTGCAGGACCTTCTCGAAGGGGTGGGCGTTTCGCTTCAAAGCCTGGCGTAGGCATCGTCTTTGCCCAAGATTGCGCCGGTGTCCGGCTCCCGCTGGTCTTTAACTAAAATAATATATATATTACTCCATCGCCTCTTGCCGGTTCACCCTGTAAAAAAATGACTGGAAGCGATCCTGTAAAAAAGAAACAATCGCCACAAATTTTTATTGACATATTTTTGAGTATTGTGACATATTATCCATCGAATATACATAGATGAGCATGGACTCTGAAACGTTTTGATTACTATAAGGTAACGGCGTTACATGATGTTCGCAGGGGTAATCAGTCCAAGCTCTTTCAAGTCAAGGCTATCCATTAATCGGCCTTACGCAGTTTACGGTTTAAGGGTAGTTTTGACCGGAGTTGTCAGTTTGTTCCGGCGCGAAGTTTCGCCTTTGTGACAGGCCCGTTATCAACGATAAGGAAAGGTAAGATGGACATAGCCAACATTCCAGACCAAGAGGCGGAATCCAGCGGCGAGGAAATGGAACCTCCCAGTAATTCTGGCTCCGCCGTCATTTCAGAAGAATCTCACAATTCCCGCCAAACTATGCTGACCGTGGCCCCTCCTCCGGCAAGGACGCAAAAACGAAAGCCGGTGCGTGGCGCTTCTTTCAAGTCCAGCAAGGATTCGCAGCTTTTCCGCCAAAGGTTTTTTCCGGATGTCTCAATCGAGGACTGGAACGATTGGCGATGGCAACTGCGCAACAGGGTAACAAACGCTAAAGACCTCGGCAGGATTGTCAACCTGACCGATGAGGAGGCCCAGGCGGTGGCCGCGCACAAAGGTTCGTTGCCGGTGGGAATCACGCCGTACTATGCGAGCCTTTTGGAGGACACCGGCCACTTCCAGCCGGTGAGAAGGACCGTTATCCCGAGGATGGGCGAATACATCAGGGGATTCGGCGAGTCGGACGATCCTCTCGGCGAGGATGGCCACAGCCCGGTTCCCGGGATAGTGCACAGGTATCCGGACAGGGCGTTGTTCCTGGTCACCGGTTTTTGCTCCACATACTGCCGTTATTGCACGCGGTCGCGCATGGTGGGCGCGGCGGGTGAATACCGCTTCGACGAGAGGCAGTGGGAACGGGCGATCGAATACATAAAATCCAACAGCGCGATACGCGACGTGCTGCTTTCCGGCGGCGATCCGTTGACGTTGCCGGACGAGCGGCTGGAATGGCTTTTATCGAGGCTGCGGAAAATTCAGCATGTGGAATTTTTGCGGATCGGAACCAAAGTCCCGGCGGTGTTGCCGCAACGGGTGACTCCGGCTTTGACCAGGATATTGAAAAAGTATCACCCGTTATGGTTGAGCCTTCATTTCACACATCCATCGGAACTGACCGAGGAGACGGCCCAGGCTTGCGAAAGGCTGGCGGACGCCGGGATTCCGCTTGGGAGCCAGACGGTGCTGCTGGCGGGGGTGAACGACGAAGTGGAGACGATGAAAAGACTCTTCCACGGACTGCTGCGCATAAGGGTGCGGCCATACTACATGTACCAGTGCGATCCGATCTCCGGCTCGTCCCATTTCCGGGCGCCTGTGGAGCGCGGGCTTGAAATCATAAAAGGGCTGCGGGGGCATACCACCGGCTACGCATCGCCGCAGTATGTGATAGACGCCCCGGGGGGCGGGGGCAAAATCCCGTTGCTGCCGGAATATTATTCCGGGCGCAGGGGGGATTACCTGGCGCTGAAGAATTACGAGGGGGAGACATTCCTGTATCCGGATCCGCTTGGCCCGGCCGCCACCCGCGACCAGCCTGCGCACGACAAGGTCAGCAAAGCGGTATGAAGATCGGGATCACCTACGACCTGCGGCGCGACTACGAAAAAGAGGGGCTCAGCGACGAGAACCTGGCTGAGTTTGACAGTCCGGACACCGTGGACGCCATCGAGCGGGCCTTGACCTTGAACGGCTATGTCACCGACCGGATAGGCAACATACGCGCCCTTGTCGCGCGGCTTGCCGAAGGGGAGCGGTGGGACATGGTGTTCAACATCGCCGAGGGGCTTCACGGCTTCGGCCGGGAGGCGCAAATCCCGGCGTTGCTGGACGCGTATTCCATCCCGTACACTTTTTCGGAGCCTTTGGCCCTTTCGCTTACCCTGCACAAGGCGATGACCAAAAGGGTGCTTCGCGACCTTGGCCTGCCGACGGCGGATTTTCGTCTGGTGGAGGCGATTGAGGATGTGGCGGCCATAAACCTGCCGTACCCTTTGTTCGCAAAACCTGTGGCGGAGGGGACCAGCAAGGGGATCAACGCCATGTCCAAGATAGCTTCCAACGATGAACTGGAGAGCGTGTGCCGCAGGTTATTGGTCCAGTTCGCGCAGCCTGTGCTGGTGGAGACATACCTTCCGGGGCGCGAGTTCACGGTCGGCGTGATAGGGACCGGGAAAGAAGCCCGGGCCGCAGGCGCCCTGGAGATAATCATGAATGGCGCGGCGGAGAGCTGCGAAGTGTACACCTATTTGAACAAGGAAGAGTGCGAAAGCCGCGTGGAATACCGCCTGGTAAAAGACGCGGCGGCGAAGGCGGCGGAGAATGTGGCCCTGGCGGCCTGGCGGGGGGCCGGGTGCCGCGACGGTGGAAGGGTGGACGTGCGGCTGGACGTATATGGCGTCCCCAACGTCGTGGAGATAAATCCACTGCCCGGCCTTCATCCCACCCATTCGGACCTGCCGATTATGTGCTCGCAGGCCGGCATGGAATACAAGCAGCTTATCGGGCAGATAATGGAGTCGGCCCTCAAGCGTTCCCGAAGGACAACGGGCGGCGCCCGGATGGTCATGAACGTTTAGGAGCCTTCCCTCGCACCCTGTTCCCTCAACCTCAAGGTTCAAATTCTTCTTGCGGAGCTTCCCCCGGCATGGGAAGCGGCATATGCGGCGAACCCATATTTAACTTTCATTTCATCAATCCCGGTGTGGTAAAACTTCCCTGAATACCATATGACGAAAAAGACAAATTACTCGGCAGCGGCCTCTGATCTTGGAATCGCCGCCATCTCCGGGCTGGCGCTGGCGGCAAGCTTTCCGGACATGGGCCTTTGGGGCATGGCGTGGGTGGCGTTGGTCCCGCTTCTATATTCCATCAGGGGCAAATCAGTCACCCGCGGCTTCTTCATGGGTTTCGTGTTCGGCCTTATCTACTTTGAGCTTTCGGTATGGTGGGTGATAAACACCATCACAGAATATGGCCACCTGCCACTATGGATGGCCGCCATCGTCCAGACGCTGCTGATTACGACAATGGCCTGTTACACGGGGCTTTTCGGGGGGGCGGTGGCGTGGGTCTCCTCCCGTGTTTCCAAGGACATGGGGCTGGCCATGGCTCCATTCGGGTGGGTGACCATAGAATTTTTCCGCATCCACTCCGCGGACTTTTCTTTTCCCTGGGCGCGGATCGCCGATTCGCAGTATCTTCTGCTTCCGTTGATCCAGATCGCCGATGTGGCGGGGGAGGAAGGGCTTGGATTTATCATCGTGATGTTCAACGCCGCACTGGTCAAGACCGTGGAGTGGGGAGTCAAACGCCTGGCATCTGGCGGGAAAGAGCCGCTCCGTGAAAAATTCCCTGCTGTATGGGTTTTAATAAGTTTTGGACTTGTGGCCGCCTGCTTGATATACGGCTTTGCAAAGCTCGATAAAACGTACAATGGAACGCCAGTTTCAGTGGCGTTAATACAGGGGAACATAGACCAGGCTCGCAAGTGGGACCGCAGCTATATCCAGCCGCAGATTGACATATATATGTCCCGGACGCTGGAGGCCGCGCGCAATGGCGCAAAATTGATCATATGGCCGGAAGCGGCGGCGCCATTCGTGTTCGGCAAAGATCCAAAGCGCGATCCCGCTGTGCTGGCGCTGGCAAGGGATTTCGGCGCGGACATGATACTTGGCGCGCCGTGGGCCCAGTGGGAAGATGGCGCTGTCCATGAATACAACAGGGCATGGCTGATAAGGCCGGACGGAATGGCAACAAGTTACGACAAGCTCCACCTGGTGCCGTTCGGCGAGTATGTGCCGTTTCAGAATATTCTGCGGTTCATAAGCCGCGTAGTGGTGGCGATAGGCGAGATGAAGCCCGGCGGGAGGATAACCCTGCTCGACGCCGGTGAATTCAAGGCCGGGGCGCAGATCTGCTACGAGATTATTTTCCCGGAATACTCGCGGGAAATCGCGCGGTTGGGTGGCGGCGTGATTGTCAACATCACCAACGACTCATGGTATGGCGATTCCCCCGCCTCCCGCCAGAGCATGGCCATGGGGGTGTTCCGCGCGGTGGAGAACAGGCTGCCGCTTCTTCGGGCGGCCCAGTCCGGAGTGTCCGCCATCATTTCGCCCGACGGCAGGATTTTGGCGCAGACTCCGCTATTTGTGGAGACCACGCTCAACGGAAGTTTCACGCCCGCAACTGGAGGCGAAATCACAATGTACGGAGCCACCGGCGATTTGTTCGACTGGCTCTGCGCCGCCGCCAGCCTGCTCTTCATGGTGTATGCATACACCCGGGGCGCAAGAAGCAGGTAATGTGAATACACTGATAATCCGCACGGGGGGGCTCGGCGACACCATATTGACCCTCGGCGCGGCGCAATGGCTGAAAGAATCGGGGCGCCATGTGACCGTGATGGCCCACGGCGGATACCGTGAGATCGCAGACCTTTTCGGGTTTGCCTTTATCGCGGAGGAGGAAAGCGGATTTGAAAGTATTTATTCGGAAACTTCGGCAAAGCTTAGAGTAATATTGGGCGGCTTTGACACGATAATAGCCATCAAAGCGGATATGACCGCGGATATGACTGCCGGGCTTGCGAAAGCGTCTTCTGGCCGGGCCTTTCGGATTGCGCCGCTGCCGCCGATGGACTATGAAAAACCGTATTCGCTATATCTGGCCGAGTCCATCGCCAAAACTCTTGGAATCGCCCCGCCATCCGAGCCTCCCTTCCCAAAACCTTTGGCAGGATGGAAAAAATGCGATCAACTTACAGCCACTATTCATTCCGGCTCAGGCTCGCCAAAAAAGAACTGGCCGTTCAATAATTTTATGAGTCTGGCGCGGACGTTGGCAGGCGAACGGGCGGCCCGGGTGAATATTATTTTCGGCCCGGCGGAATTGGAAAGAATGGAAGACGCGGTCAAAAAGGCCGGTACGCTGGAAGATGTGAACATCGTTACCAACCCGGGATACGGCCGCTTGGCCGCAATACTGTTGAAGTCTTCCGTTTATATCGGATGTGATTCGGGAGTGACCCACCTGGCGGCGGCGCTGGGAGTTCCAACGGTGGCGCTTTTCGGGCCGTCAAACGCGAAGGTTTGGAGACCGGCGGGAACTCGGGTGAAAATAATGGCGGCGGAAGATGGCGATATGGAAAGCATAAGGGTGGAACAGGTAATCGAAGCGGTCAACACCGCGTCTCAAGGTTGCGGCGCGACGGAACCTTTGTAAAATCCCATCGCCTGCCTTGCACGGAAATATAGCGAGAAGAAAAGCCACTGCGGCTTTCGCTTCGATAGCGCGAAGGCAGCGTCCCGGCCAATTCCGCGCCAAAACAGCTTTAAACTTTCTCGAAGAGGTTTTCCAAGGCCGCGCGTATGCCTGCCATACCTGCGATACGCCTCGACGAAACCATCCAGCGAAATGTGTTCAAGATGCGTCACAACGGCGTCCGCGACGAACCTGTGGGGGATGGAATTGTCCAGCGCCCAGCGCAAGGCGAAATCGTCTATGCCCGATGAGGGGAAAGGATTTGCGGCCAAAACGCTTTTTTTCGCGGCGAAGTTCGCGAACTGGAAGTAAAAGGGAGGGAGCCCACCGCGGTTGACCAGGTTCTGGTCGCACGCGAAATCGTTCTGGATCAGCCAGTTTGTGTAAAGGTCGTGCGCCAGCCGGCCTGTCACCACCTCCGCATCGCCCGCCTTTAGCGGCGCCGTCAGCCTGTTGAGCCACACCTGGTTGCTCGGCAGGAACGCCGAATCAAGGATCACGATCAACTCCCGTGCCGCGCTTTTCACCGCCTCGTTGAGCGCCCCACCCATATCGTCGCGCGCCACCACCCGAGTATTTTTGAAATTGCGCTCCACCATGTGAGCCGTGGCCTTTGAAAGGTCCGGCGGGACGAAGGCGATGGTCTCAAACCCTTCCTCGTCCTGGCGGCGGATCATGCCGGTCAATTCACTAAAGCCGTATGGCTCGTCCCTCACAAGGATGAAAACGGTGATCTGGCTCATGCGATTTCCGGTCCGTCCGGTGGGCGCAAAATCAGGCCAGCTTGCCGCTGTAAAGCGCGGTGGCCGCCAGCGCGGACTTGTAACCGATGCTCCACAGCAGCGCAAGATCTTCACGGCTGGAAACGCCCCCTCCGGCGATCCATTCCTCGCCATAACGGGGTTTTATCAGCGAATCCGAGTCGAGGTTTCCGGAGCCCACCGCGTCCAGCCTTAAATTTATAAATCTGTTGATTCCAGCCATTCTTGCCAGCCGCAGGAGTTTTTCCATTTCCTCCCCTTCGGAAGCGCCGATAAGTTTACCACCCCTTGTGTCCAGCGAGACCACCGGATTGGACGCAGTCCCAAGGTTCGCCCAATCCTTAAAAGTTTCCGTGGCGACAATCGGGGACAATCTTGGATGGCGCCCGGGCAGGTCTTCAGCCCGTCTGTATCCGCCGTCTAGCATGAAATCGCACACGGCCCCACTGAGCAACCGTTCCATGACCTCCAGGTTCGGCTTTCCTCCTTCGATGGAGTCCAGGTCCGCCACATAAAAAATCCTGAACCCGAAATGGTGGCTTAACCGTTTGACGATGTGGACGGGATCGGCGGATGAAAACATCGGAGAGGCCACCGGCCTGTATGCCGCGCGATCGCCCCCCATCGCATGGACGGCCACTCCGCGCCGCACATCAATGACCGGGATTATACTGGCGTATTTTTGAGCCTTGAAGGTCATCATCAAACATGGAAAAAAACCTCGCCCGAGGGCGTGAACCATTCACGCTGACGGGCGAGGCAGGGAGGACATGTGTCAAAAGTCCCGCGCCGTTTAGTGCGCCGCCGCCATCACTGGAGCCTGGGCCATTTCGGCGTTTTGCGCTTCAGCCATTGCAATGGCCGCCAATCTGCGCCGCTCCCGCAGTTCACCGATCATGTTCTTCGCTTCGGTGTTGGCGGGATTGTTCTGCATCGCAAGCTGGAAAGATTTTTCCGCCTCAACAGGCCTTTCCATTTCCATCAGCGCAAGGCCGCGGAAGGTGTAAAGCCTGTCGGCGGCTGAATCCAGACCGGCGGCCGGCAGCGCTTCGTCAGCCGATCTTAAAAGAGCCTGCGCGGCCATGTCCCCGTAATATTTCCGGAAATCGGAAATAAGGGACTTCGAATCGCTTCCTGTTTTCTGCAAATGTCTGGTAAGAAGTTTTGCTCCTTGGGTGGAATAAAAGGGATCCACGCTTCTGGAGTAAAGCACAGAAGGCTCGGTCTTATAATTTGCGCCGATAAAGGTGAAAACCAGCGCCGCGCAACCCATTACAATAGAAACAATCGCGGTCAAAGGAATGTTCAAAACATCCATTTTTGAAAACCTCCCGATTGTTTGGGGATGATTCAATATACAGTCTAGATCAAGCATACACTATGCCAAGTGTGATAATTGCGAACCATATTAAATTCAAATGATTGTAAATGCAATATAAAATTCAACTTTAAGTAATTTGCGTCTCCTCCAAAATTTGACGGTTATCCCGCTACATAAAATGTAGTACGCCGTCCCTCTTATTCTGTCATGTAGTGTTGCGCATGGGATGAAAGCTTGAGGATTTTATCTCCTTTTGCCGTTGATTACGTTCCATTGGGTGGGTTATCATCACTTTCGATGTCACAGGGGGAATTGAAAATGAAAATGGGCCTTACATTCCTCATCTTTTCCGCCCTCCTTGCGCCGCAAATCGCGTTCGCCACTCCAAAATCCATAACCATCGCGGTCAAAAAAACATCTGTCCGGTCGGACAAGCAATTTTTCGCTCCTGCGATAGCCGAGGTGAACCGGCTCGACAAGCTGGACGTGGCCGAGGAAAGCGGCGGGTGGTACAAGGTGAAAGTGGGAGGCAAGACAGGCTGGGTCCACAAGTCGGCGACGGGGGAAGAATCAAAGGGCGCAAGCTCTTCCCTTTTCGGCGGTGACGACGCTTCCAAGGTTTCCGCCGATGAGGTGGCGCTGGCCGGCAAGGGATTCAACGAGAAGGTGGAGAAGGAATATAAAAAGAAGAATCCCGAGCTCAATTTCGCCGCAGTGGACAAGATGGAGAAAATAACCGTGAAGGACGAGAGGATCGCCTCCTTTGTCAAAGACGGAAAACTTTCGCCAAGGGAGCTTAAATGAGGCGCGCGTTCTTAATTGCCGCCGTGATCGCCATAGCGGCGGTTTCCGGCGTCCGCCCGGCCGCTTCCTTTGATATCGGCGACGTACTGATGAAAGGGCTGGAGAAAAAGGACGCCATAATAAAGACCACCCAGGCATTGCGAAAGGGCTTTACGGACCTGACGGAGGAAGAGGAGTATTACATTGGCCGGTCCGTTGCAGCGAAGATATTAAACGATTACAAACCGGCGGACGACGCGGCGCGGACCGAATATGTAAACACCTTGGGGCAGACGCTGGCGCGGTTCTCGTCCCGGCCGGAGACTTACGCCGGATACCATTTCCTGCTGATAAAGTCGGACGAGGTGAACGCCTTCGCCGCCCCCGGTGGCTTCATTTTCATCACCACCGGGCTTTATTCAAAGCTTCGCAACGAGGAGCAGCTTGCCTGTGTGCTGGCGCACGAAATAAGCCACGTCACGTTAAAACACGGCCTTGGGGCGATAAAATCGTCCCGGTTGACGGAGGCCTTCACAATCATCGGGACGGAGGCGGTGAAGGAATATTCATCATCCCAGATAGCGCAGCTTACCACCGCATTCGAAGGGACGATTGACGACATCGTGAACAAGATGGTGGTCAACGGCTATTCCCGCTCGCAGGAGTTCGAGGCGGACGAGGAGGCGGTGAAGGTCGCGTACAGGGCCGGGTACAACCCGGCGGGGCTCACGGAGTTCCTTGCCACGTTAAGCGAGGAATCGAAGGGTGAGAAGGACCTGGGATTTTACAAGACCCATCCACCGGCTTCAGACCGCAAATCCAACGCCGAAAAAGTCATCAAAGGGAAAAAGCTGGAAGGGGAAGACGATCCGGCCAGGACGAAAAGGTTCTCCAAATATCAGGCCAGATGACCTTGAGGCCGGCTCCATTATCACTTAATCGCTAATATCCAGAGGATTGCATGTCCGCAAATAAACTTATCGCCGCGTTGATAATCGTCCTTGCCCTTTGCGGCCATTCCTTCGCCGGGGAGGGTGGCGTGTGGCAGGTGGGGGTGATCAACGCCCTGTCCGTTGGGGTGCTGGAGGGTGACACCACAATCGGGGAATTGAAAACAGAGGGGGACACAGGCATCGGCACGTTCAACGGGTTGGACGGCGAGATGGCCGTGGCGGATGGAATCGTTTACCGAATCGGGAGCGACGGGGCGGCGGCGCCAGCTTCGGACGCGATGAAGACCCCATTTGCCACGGCGACCAGGTTCGCTCCGGAGATGGAAGCGAAGCTTGCCAAGGTCGAGAGTTTCACGGACATGGCCGATCAGCTGGATAAATCATTGCCAACGCAAAACGGCATTTACGCCATCCGCATAGACGGCAGGTTTGATTACCTGAAAGTCCGAAGTGTTCCCGGCCAGAAGCGGCCATACCCCACACTAAACGAAGTGGTGAAAGCCCAGACCGTGTTCACGCTGGAGAATGTGGAGGGGACACTTGTCGGGTTCCGGTTTCCAGCTTATTTGAAAAACGTGAACGTCCCCGGATGGCACATGCATTTTTTGACGAAAGACAGGAAGCGCGGCGGCCACGCCCTTGATCTGCGCGCGGCGGGCCTTGGGGCGAAACTGGCCATGGCGCGCCGTCATACTGTGAAGATGTTCTACAACGCGGATTTTAACCAGGCGGACCTTGCTGGCGCGGGGGAATATTCAAAAAGTTTCGCGCCGGACAGGTAGGAGCAAAGCGCGTCTGCATGAGTTGAGACGCGGATGCAGGCTACTTCCCTTTTGCCCCTTCAAGGGCTGCCTGGGCGTTGAGCTTTCTTAAAAACTCGTCGAGGTCAATCCCGTGCACGGTGGCGCTCCATTCGACGGTCTCTATCTTCCCCCCGCCACAGGATTTGCACCCCATGCCATAAGAATCAAACACTTTCAGGGTATCCGGGTGCGCCTTGATAAGCTGATGGAGCACCATGTCTTTCGTCACTTTTTCCATTTTACGGCCAATAGATGGTGAAAAAGTTGTTGTAATTTACAGGGATCATGCTAACATTACTCTTTTTTATTTTAAACACATTTTTCTGTAAAGAGCGTTTATGGCCAAGCAATGCGAAGTATGCGGCAAAAAGCCGATGTTCGGCAATAACGTGTCCCACGCCCACAACGTGACCAAACGGCGCTGGAACCCGAACTTAAAGTCCGTCCGGTCTGTGCAGCCCAACGGGGGCAACAAGCGGATCACCGTATGCGTGGACTGCATCACCTCCGGCAAGGTGACAAAGCCCTCATAAAGCGGCTTTTGATGACAGGCTCCGCCACGCCACGGGCGCGGCGGGGCTTTTTCGTTTAGGCGCGGAGGATTGCTCCATTGTCCGGAATCATCGTGCGGGACGCCCGGCGGGAGGATGTCCCCGCCATCGCAGATCTGCTGGCCGAGCTTTATTCCATAGAGTCCCAGTTCACTCCTCGTCCCGAAAAACAGCGGGAAGGGATCCGCCTTGCGCTTGAAAATCCCCAACTCTCCCGCCTGCTGGTGGCCCAGGCCGGCGGGCGCGTGATCGGCTTTGCCAACCTGCAGCTGATGGTCAGCACATATCACGGCGCCATCACCGTCCACATTGACGATTTTATAATCGCAAGCGCAAACCGGGGCGGCGGCGCCGGGCGCACATTGATGGACGGTGTTTTGGCCAAGGCCCGGGAGCTTGGCGCCCCCCGCGTCACCGTGAACATAGACAAGGCCAACACGCAAGCTTATGCGTTTTACGGGAAGATGGGATTTATGGCGATGGACATGGAGAGGTGGCAAAGGGCGATGTAGCGCCACTTTTGGCGATTGCCGGCGGGACATCGGCGCTGCGAGCGTCGTTTTACCCGGCGTGGGCGCGATGAACTTTTCCCGCGGATGGTTTGTTTTTTTTCCCGGTCTTGCTCAATGCCTCCACCCTCAAACCGAGGCCCAAGGGTTCCATCACCAACATAAGGGTTTCCGAAGAGGGATTGCCGTTTTTAGAAAGCGACCGGAACAGCGATTCCCGGCTAAGTCCCGTGGCTTTGGCGACGCCTCGCACACCGATCCCCTGGGCATTGGCGATCATCTTGAGCGCGTCCAAAAATTCCTCCCGGTTGCCGTTTTCAAGAGATTCGTTCAAATAAGCGGCGGCATTTTCAATATCCGCCAGCCATTCACGCATGAAGCTGTCATGCGTTCTAAAACCTCTGCTCATTTTCAATGCTCCTTTCGGGCCAGATAATCCAGCCAATACTGCTTGGCTTTTTTGATGGCCCTGTTTTGGTCACCTTTTGCGCTGGCCGATAAAAGCACAATGACGGTTTCACCTTGCCTGCCGAAGTAAACACGGTAACCAGCGCTCGCGTGCATTCTCAACTCAAAAACACCGTCACCCAATTGCTTGTGATCACCCAGATTTCCGCCCAACTCGATTCGGCGCACCCGCGCCACAATTTGAGCGGCGCCGATTGGATCCCCAAGACTTTTCAGAAAATCCACATATGGTTCATCACCCGCCATAGTCCGGTAAATCTTGGCCGTTCTCATGGTTATAGTACCTTATCGGCTACTTTAAATCAAGGCTTAAATGGCAAATTGAGATTTTCATGGCTCTTATAGCCGACATATTATAATTTAATATTACTACTGGCAAGCAAAATGCTGATTAAACAGGGTTTGTTCACGGCAGAGGCCAAAAGATGATGTTTGCATTCCATCCCATGATTTGGCAAAACAATAACAGAGTCGAATGTTCTACATCCCCTCCCTTATCTTCTTCGCCATCTTCTCCGTCACCTTCAACGTTTCCATCAACTCCTCCACAGTCGCCTCTCTCGCCCGTTTCAATGAGCCGAATTTAGTCAGCAACAGTTTCTTGCGTTTCGGGCCGAGGCCGGCCACTTTGTCGAGTTTTGAGGCCATCATCTCGTCGCCGCGCACCTTGCGGTGATACGCCACGGCGAAACGGTGGGCTTCGTCGCGCACCTGCTGCAATAGGCTTCGCCCGGGGGATGATGGGGGAAAGTCCACCGGTCTGCGCTGGCCGGGAAGGTAGAACTCGTCAGTCTCCGGATTCTCCCTGTCCGCTCCTTTGGCCACGCCGACGATGGCAGGTGGCTCCAAATTAATCGCCGCGAACCGTTCCATCACCGCGCTCAATTGCCCTTTGCCTCCGTCTATCAGCAGAAGGTCTGGCGCAGGTTCGCCAGTTCCGGCAATACGCGTGAACTTGCGCTCTATCACCTCCGCCAGCGATGCGTAATCGTCCGGCCCGGCCACGCTTTTGATCTTGTATTTGCGGTAATCCGGCTTTGACGCGGCGCCCTCCTTGAAACATACCACCGACCCCACGGAGGCCAGCCCGCTGGTGTTGGATATGTCTATCCCTTCGATCACCACTGGTTTGCGGTCCAGCCCCAGCCTTTCACGGATTTCTTCCATCGCAACATCCCGCGCCGACGAGGTGTTCAGCAGGCTTGCAAGCTGCAGCGCCGCGTTGCGTTCGGCCATGTCCAGAAGTTTCCTTTTCGGCCCGCGTTCCGGCACGATGATCTTCGCCTTCGTCCCGCGAATGACGGAGAGCCGCTCCTCCAGCGATTCGCGCCCGTCCGGCTCCTCGCCCACCACCACCTCCGATGGAACTTCCATACCGCCTGTGTAGAACTGGCGGATGAACGCCGCCAGAGCCTCCGGCCTGTCCAGCTTGTCCAGCCTTTCGAACATGAAATGCCTGTCCCCGACGATTTTGCCCCGGCGCACCTGGAATATCTTTATTATCGCCTTGCCAGCCTCTTCGTTGATGGCGATCACGTCTTCGTCGGTGAGCCTTGTCTGCGTGGCCATCTGCCTCTCGCTCAATATTTCGATGGCGGCGATCTGGTCGCGATATCGCGCCGCCACCTCGAAAAGCTCCATGTCCGCCGCCTCCATCATCCGCCCCTTCATGCGCGCCAGAAGCTCGGTGTTCCGTCCTTTCAGGAACAGGATCACTTCGTTGACAAGCTCGGTGTATTCCTCCTTGGACACAAGCCCGGCGCACGGGGCCAGACAGTGTTTCATCTGGTAGTTCAGGCAAGGCCGGCGCGGGTCCTTTCCGTCCAGGTTGTCCCTGCTTTGCCGGAGCGGGAAAATCTTGTGGATCAGCCGCAGGGTGGAGCGCACCGACCTGGCGGAAACGTATGGGCCGAAATACATCGCCTTGTCGTCCTCCCGCCGCCGCACAAACATAAGGCGCGGGAACGATTCGCCGGTGGTGAGCTTTAAGTACGGGTAGTTCTTGTCGTCCTTTAGCATCACGTTATAGCGGGGCTGTTCGCGCTTGATGAGGTTGTCCTCCAGCACAAGCGCTTCCATTTCCGACCCGGTGACGATAAGGCCGATCTGGGCCACTTTTTCCACCATCAGCGCAATGCGCGGCGAAAGCTCCGCCGACTCCTGGAAGTAGGAGCGCACGCGGTTTTTCAGCGATTTCGCCTTGCCGATATATAGGATTTTCCCGGAGGGATCCTTCATCTGGTACACCCCCGGATCGGCCGGGAGGTTTTCCAGGGTCTCACGCAAATGGGCGAATCTGTCTGCCATGGATTAATTATAGAGGAAAAGGAATCCGTGGTCGGGCCGGACTGTTGCCCAAAAGGGAAAACACGCGAAACGAACGCTGTCCGGGGTGTTCTTCACCCCGGACTCTATGTTTATAAGAGTGCTAAACTCTTGACTTTGGGACATCGGGGTGAAGAACACCCCGATGAGCATTTGGGCAATATGCTTGAACGATCCGTCCCAATCGGCTGGCGGCGGCGAGACTCGATATGCCGCAATCCGTTCGAGCATCGTTCTCGAAGGTCCGTCGCCAAAATCATTCACGAGATTTTTGGCGATGTGTTCCGCTGTATCCCAATCCCGTTTCAAATATGCATTGAAAGCCGATTCATAGAGTTCTTTCAACTTCATCTGCTCTGGCGTTTCCTCACCACCCTTTGCCATGATTTCAAAAACAAGGGTGGGTATGTCTTTTCCCTTCACTTTCAGAAAGTCTATTTTCCTGCCGAACACGGCGCAGCCCGCCGCCATAAACGCAGGTTCGGCGGCCAGTATCCGTGTCCCGTAAGCCTTGTTGAGCCCCTCGAGCCGGGACGCCTGGTTCACCGCGTCGCCTATCGCCGTGTAATCGAAACGGTCTTTCGACCCCATGTTGCCCACTACACACTCGCCTGTGTTCAGGCCGACCCGCATGTCCACAGCCGGCCCCCCCGAGGCCGTCAGCGCCGCGCGGAAAACGTCCAGCTTCTTCAAGCACTCGATGGCGGAAATACATGCAAGCCCCGCGTGGTTTTCCTGATCCAATGGCGCTCCCCAGAATGCCATCACAGCGTCGCCTATGTATTTGTCCACAGTGCCGTCGTGGAGGGTGATGGTGTCCGCCATAAGCGTGGTGTATTCGTTTAGCATGTGGACAAGGCCGGACGGCGGCAAAGTTTCGGACAGCGTAGTGAACCCGACCAGGTCCGAGAAAAACACGGTTATAGTCCGTTTCTCGCCACCTAGTTGCAGCCGTTCCGGTTCACGGATTATCTGGCTGACAACCTTGGGGGAGACGTAATGCTGGAACGCACGTTGGATATACCGCTTCTGCTTTCCTTCCACCTGGTATTTGTAAAAAGCGGATCCGACAAGGGAGAATAAGGCGCCGTTTAGCAGGGTGACAAGGTTCATCCATTGTCCGTGCGTGAAAAGTTCGTACGACGCTGCGAATAGCGCCGCAGCCACGGACAATGAAAGCAGCGCGGCGATGAACCACGACGGTACAAGTATCACCGCCGAAGCGACGAGCGCCGCGCCAATAAAGGCTATCAATATAGTCCACACATAGGGGACGGTCCGCAAAAAGTCGCCGTTCAAGATGTTGTCAAGCGCGGCGGCGTGCACTTCCATGCCGGGGGAGACGGACGACAGCGGCGTCGGTTTCAAATCGAAAAGCCCTGCTGCGGTGTAGCCGACGATGACGTAAGCGCCCTTGAATTCATCTCCGGGGATAATAGGCTCGCCCCCGCCGGATTCCACCGTCCACGCTGAAATGACCTTTGCGGCGGAATATCGTTTGTATGTCCCGCGCGGGCCGTGATAGTTGATCCACATCCGCCCCTCGCCGTCCACCGGGATGGCAAGATCGCCCATGGCCAGCATCCCCCCGTAAAACATTCCTTCGGCGCCAATGGGGGCCACAGGGGCGGCGAAAAGGGCCGGGATGAGCGAACCGCCGAACTGGATGAAAGGCGCCGCCCGCCGGTACACCCCGTCGGCGTCAGGTTTGTACGACACCGATCCGATCCCCCTGGCGGCGTCCAGTATCGCCTGCAACGGGAGCGACACGCCGTTTTTAACAATGGCTTCCGGGGCCATGCCGGAAAGTTTTACGCCATACTTTTCCAGGTTTGCGGTGGTGGATGTTTCGTCGCTGCCGGTAAAGCTTGCCGCAAGATATGTGATCCCGGATTTTTTTATGGATTCTGCGAACGTAAATTCCTGATCCTCCCCGAAGGGGGAGATGTTGTTGAACAATATATCGAACACCACCGCTTTCGCCCCGTGTTTTGCGGCGAAATCAATGATCGGGGCGTACATCCCTCGCGGCCATGGGAAGGGGATGTTGTCCTTTTCGTAATGGTCTATGCTCGCCTGGTCCACTTCCACGAGGACGATCCTCCTGTCCGCCTTCTCCGGCCGGGCGGCAAGGCCGAACATGGCGTCCATGGCCTTGGAGCCGAAAGCCTCCACGATGGGCATTGCGGCCGTCAACGCGCAAAGCGCGGTTGAAGCGAGCGCCATGAACAGTATTACGGCGGTTTTTTTCATTCGTATCACAATCCGGCCAAGGTTGTGTCATCATATCAGAAACATAAAGCGGGGAAGGAGGGGCATGGGAGCCGCGTTTTCGGAGATGATGGAGCGGGTGCGCGCGTTCCACTTAAAGCACGATTTCGCCAACACCGGCGGCGAGGAGATGAAATACCGTATATGCCTTATGGCGGAGGAATTGGGAGAGATATCCGCCGCCGTCACAAAAGGCAAGTCCGGGGAGGAGCTTGCCGAGGAAATCGCCGACCTTCTGATCCTGGTGATGGGATGCGCCATCGCGATGGACTTTGACATGGAGGCGGAGTTTTACCGCAAAATGGAAAAGCTGATGAAACGCGAGGCAAAGTTCGTCAACGGCGTCATCAGGGTGACGGACCACCGATGAGAATATATTTCCTGTGCACCGACGCCACACAGCCATACGGCGGAGTGAAAAAGCTGTACCGCCACGTGGACATCCTTAACAAGAATGGGCTGGACGCCGTGATAATGCACGAGCGTCCGGGATTCCGCTGCGAATGGTTTGCAAACGAAACGCCGGTGACAAACGCCGCGGAAGCGCGGCTTGGCGGCGATGATTTTCTTGTGGCCCCGGAAATATACGGCCCGAAAATAGCCACGCTGGCGCGGGGGGTCCGCAAGGTTGTGTACAACCAGAACTGCTATTACACGTTCTGGAACCACTCGCTGGCAAAGGATGACATGCAGACGCCGTACACCGATCCGGAAGTTGTGGCCACGATGGTGGTGTCGGCCGATAGCCTCGATTACCTGGCATACGCATTTCCCCGCCACAAGGTTTTGAGGATAGTCCATTCGATAGACAGCACGGTATTCCGGCCGGATGGTGAAAAAAAGCCGCACATAGCCTTCATGCCGCGCAAGAACATTGCCGACGTGACGCAGGTGATAAACATTTTAAAATTCCGGGGGGCGCTGGATGGATTCGGCCTGGCCCAGATAGATGGAAAGAGCGAGGCGGAAGTGGCGGCGATTTTGCGGGAATCGGCTTTTTTCCTGAGCTTTGGATACCCGGAGGGATTTTCACTTCCTCCGGCGGAGGCGATGGCGTGCGGCTGTGTGGTGCTCGGCTTTCATGGAGGAGGCGCCAGGGAATTCATGCTGCCCGAATGCGCGTATCCGATACCCCAGGGGGATATTTCAGGTTTCGCCCGGACGGTGGAGGGGGTTCTGGGCGAATACCGGCGCGATCCTTCAAGTGTGTTGGCAAAAGGAAAGGCCGCGGCGGAGCTGATACATTCGAGGTACAACGAAGCGAATGAAGAGCGAAGCGTGCTTGAAGCCTGGGGGGACATCCTGAAAAGCGCGGCAGGCGGGGCATAGCCCGTCTGGCCGTGGTGATTTGACATAATCAAACCCTTCATGATATAAAACTAGTTTATTTTGAAGTTGGTGGAGCTTATCCAGCGGTGTTTTGCATGGGTTTGATTTTCCGTGCTTTCGCCGTGGCGGACGGGCCGGGTTTTCGGAAGGTATGAGCGAAGAGACAAAAGGGATAATTCTCGTCAAAGTCGCGCTCGTTTCCGAGGACGGGACGGACGAGAAATGGACCATATCGCCGGAAAGTTTTGCGGCCGATACGCATCCTTTGCCTGTGACGGGAAACGTCACGGTGGAAGGGAGGCTGTACAAGGCTGACAACACGATATACTTCAACGGCGAGGTGGAAGCTGTGATGGGTCTGGAATGCTCCAGATGCCTGAAAAGCTTTAACTTGCCCGTGAAAGATACCGTTGCGGCGGTGTTCATGCCAAAGGAGGAGTTCTCCGCCGCCGGAGAAGAGCAGGAGCTTTCCGGCGAGGACATGGACATCACCGTATATGATGGCGAGCAGATAGAGCTTTACGGCCCGGTGCGGGACCAACTGGCGCTGGCGGCGCCCATGAGGCCGTTGTGCTCGGAAGATTGCAAAGGACTTTGCCCCGTGTGCGGGGCGGACCTGAATGTTGAAAAATGCGGATGCCAGGCCCAGGTGTTGGACCCGAGGCTGGCGGCGCTCAAGAAACTGATCAAGTGATGGAGGTTTAGAAGATGCCAGTACCGAAGAAAAAAACCACGCGCGGGAAAAGAGGAAATCGCCGCTCCCATGACGGGATAGCGGCCCCCGCCAACTCCGCATGCCCCAACTGCGGAGAGCCCAAACAGCCGCACAGGGTGTGCCCGGCCTGCGGCCAATACAAGGAAATGCAGGCCCTGGAAGTCGAAGAGGCCTGACGGCGTTTCCGGGACGGACCTGAATATGAGCGCGGCTGGGCCTTATGCAAGAAGCGGTTCCTCGCGCAGGGTCCATTCCGGCCGGACCACCCGGATAGCCATAGACGCCATGGGGGGGGACAACGCCCCCGGCGTCAACATAGACGGCGCCATCATGGCCGTCCGGTCCATCGAGGACATAGAGATAGTCCTTGTGGGGGACGAGGCCACAATCCGCAAGGAATTTGCCAGGCGCTCCTTTTCCCACCCCTCCGTAATCATCGAGCACGCCGGAGAAGTTGTCCGCATGGACGAATCGCCTTCGGTGGCTTTGCGCAAAAAGAGAAACTCCTCCATGCATGTGGGGATCACCATGGTCCGTGACAAGCAGGTGGACGCCTTCATATCCGCCGGCAACACAGGGGCGGTGATGGCCATCGCCGCCGTGATACTCCGGACGCTGGAGGGGATAGACAGGGCGGCCATAGCCGTGCAGCTTCCCACAGTAAAGGGGCACACTGTGCTGCTGGACGCGGGCGCCAATGTCACCTGCAAGGCGGCGCATCTTTACCAGTTCGGCATAATGGGCTCCATCTATGCCCAGTACGCGCTCGGGGACGTGCGTCCCACAGTGGGGATACTGTCCATCGGCGAGGAAGAGACCAAGGGCAACGATGTCACCCGCGAGGCGTTTGAGCTTCTGGCCAAGAGCGACCTTAATTTCATCGGCAACGTGGAGGCCAAGCTCCTTTACAAGGGGGTCTCCGATGTGGTGGTGTGCGACGGGTTCACCGGCAACATAGCGCTGAAGATATCCGAGTCCCTGGCGGAGATGATCTCCACCTTCCTGCGCGGGATGTTCGCCACCAACTGGCGCACAAAGCTGGGATACATGCTCGTAAAGCCGTTTTTGGCTGCGATGAAAAAAAGGGTGGACCACGCGGAGGTGGGCGGGGCTCCGCTTCTCGGCATAGACGGGGCGGTGTTCATTTCCCATGGATCCAGCGAACCGAGGGCGATACGAAACGGGATATACGCCGCCAAAAGGTTTGTCACTGGCGACGTCAACGGCCACATAAGGGAATGCCTGGCCCAGAACCTCCATATCCTCGATCCGAAGGCCCTTGAAAGCGGCGGCAAGCCCGGGTTCTTTGAAAGGATGAAAAACAAGATGGGCCTGGGCGGGCGCGAGGGGGACTGACGGATGAAAAAGGAGGGGAAACGCTCGCGGATCGCCGGGATCGGCATGAACATGCCATCGAAAATACTGTCCAACGCCGATCTTGAAAAGCTTGTGGACACTTCCGACGAATGGATCGTCACCCGCACCGGGATCAAGGAGCGCCGGATCGCCGAGGAAGGGATGACGGCCTCCAAGCTGGCGGTTCCGGCTGTGCTTGAAGCCATTCGCAACGGCGGGATCGCGGCTGAAGATATCGACCTTATAATCTGCGCCACATCCACTCCGGACATGACCTATCCGTCCACCGCCTGCTTTATTCAAAGCGAGATTGGGGCCGGCGATTGCCCCGCTTTTGACATATCGGCTGCATGCTCCGGCTTTGTGTACGGGCTGACCATCGCCGACAAATTCATAAAGACAGGCTCGGCGCGAAACGCAATAGTGATAGGAAGCGAGCTTAATTCGCGGTTGGTGGACTGGGACGACAGGAGCACCTGCGTGCTGTTCGGCGACGGGGCCGCCGCGGTTGTGCTGTCAGCCTCGGACGGGCAGTCCGGGATAATGGAGTCCATGATTTTCGCCGACGGGTCCTATTCGGACATGCTCACCGCCGGGCACGGCTCGGCCAATCCCGCCAAATCCGGCGCGGACCCCAAGTCCCACTGCATAAAAATGAAGGGCAACCAGCTTTTCAAGGTGGCCGTAAAAAGCATGGCGGACGTGGCGGGGGAACTGCTAAAAAGAAACGGGTTGACCGCCGATGACGTGAAGCTTGTGATCCCCCACCAGGCCAACGTGCGGATCATAAACGCGGTGGCCAAGGCCATGGGAGTGTCCGACGGCAAGATATATGTCAACGTGCACCGTTATGGCAACACGTCGGCCGCCACCATCCCAATAGCCATGTATGAGGCATGGGCGGAAGGGCGGTTGAAAAAGGGGGACATCGCGTTGCTGGTGGCCTTTGGCGGAGGGCTTACGTGGGGGGCCACTCTGCTTCGCTGGTGAAGGGATTTCCGGCTGTTTTTTAATCATTCAGCCCTTTTATTTTTCAGGCAATTGGCTATAAAATGATGTGCGCCGCGCAGGCGTACGGACAGGACAACCCTAAGCATATGAGACAGGAGGAGATGTGATGCGTGACCCCCATGAGAAGGAGGCCATTCTCGATATAAGCTTCTATCGCGACTGGGTCGCCAAAAGGCAGAAGTCGCTGGAGAAGGAAAAGAAGAAAACGGCGTTTTTCATCACCATCTCGCGGGAATTCGGATGCGAAGGGTATGAACTTGCGCAAAAGCTGGTGGAGCAGATCGGCGGAAAGGGCCAGCAATGGAGCCTTTTCACCAGGAAGATGATAGAAGAAGCCTGCGCCAATGAAAACATGGAGGCTACGGACGTCCACGAGATATCGGAAAAAAGGTGGACGTTCAAGGACTGGTTCGTGGATGCGCTGGTGCCAAAATACCTGCAGTCGCATTCCTCCGTGGTGTTCCAGAGGATGCGCAACATGATTTTAAACCTTGTGGACAAGGGCAACTGCGTCATCCTGGGCGCCGGATCGCAGATCATCACACAGAACCTCGATCCGAAGAAGTTTTTCGGCCTCCATATCCGGATAACGGCCTCCAATGCCTGGCGGCTCAACCGGACGGAACAGGTATTCAAAGTCTCCCGGGGGGAGGCGGAGGACATGCTAAAGGCCAGGCAGGACAGCCGGGACGAGTTCATAGCGGATTTCACCGGGCTGGACGCGGGGGACCAGTCGCTCTATCACATCACGTTCAACAACGCCCGCAACGACTCGGACATGATGGCCCGGCTGATTGTGGAGTATATGCGGCTTAATAACATACTGGAATGATCTTGCATTCCTGAAAAGGGATTCGCGGCCGCAATTTTTTTTGACCCGCCGCGATCCCCGCGGCCCGAGGTTCTGATTCTAAAAGGGGCTTTCTAAAAGGAAAGGTACGCAGGGGATGCCATCGGAATTGGGCGACATACGCGTGCTTGTCGTGGACAATCCCACGGAAGTGCGGAACATCCGCGAGGCGTTGAGGGATTCGGGTTTCCACAACGTGTCGGACATGGGCAACGGCCTGCAGGTGCTCACGGAAATAAAGAAAAGTCCCCCGTCGCTGGTGATAGCAAACCTGATCCTGCCGCAATATTCCGGGCTCCAGGTCTTCAAGTCCCTCCGGGCGGACAAGGCCCTTTCCGTCATAAAGTTCATAATGACCACCCCCAAGCTCAACCGGCGCGAGGTTGAAGACATCAGGAAAGAAGGTGTGGAGAACATTCTCTCCCGCCCGTTTGACGCCAATGAGCTTCGGGAAATGATCTATGACGCATTCGGGATGAAAGCGGCTGACCTGAAGGAGACCGCTGACAAGATTTTCAACGAGGGGAAGGCCCTTTTCGACGCCGGCTCCTTCCAGGACGCGCTCGCAAAGTTCCGGGAAGCCGGGATGACAAATCCAGACCCGTCATATTTCTACATGCAAGGCAGGGCGTATCTGGAGATGAACATGTACGACCAGGCCCTTGCCGCCTTCCAGAACACCATGGAGAAAGACCGCCGGTTCCACGAGGCGGACCACTGGCTGGGGGTGACGTTGCAAAAGAAGAAGGACTACCTGGCCTCCATTCAGGTGCTGGAGAGAGCCGCCAAGCGAGATGCGGCCAAGGCCGAGACCCACGTTGAACTGGGCAAGAGCTACCTTGGCGCCGACATGGTGGACAAGGCCGACGAGTCGTTCAAGAAAGCGGTGATTCTGGAGCCGGACAACGTCCAGCATAAAACGGCGATAGGCAACGCATACCTGGAAAAAGAGATTTACGACAAGGCCGAGCAGGCGTTCGGCGCCGCCTTGAGCATCAATCCAAAAAACGTGGTTCTGTACAACAGGATGGCCATCGCGTTGCGCAAGCAGTCCAAGTTCAACGAGGCGATCAACCTGTACATCAAGGCGCTGGGTGTTTTCCCGGACGACGAGGGGCTTTTCTACAATCTGGCGCGGGCGCTGTTCGAGTCCGGCCAGAAGGACAAGGCAATCAAGGCGCTGGACAAGGCGTTGTCGCTTGATCCGGAGTTCGGCGAGGCGAAGCGCCTGAGGGAAGAATACCAGAAACTGTAGGATATCCGGCCTGTTTGCTCATTTTCCTGCCGATAACACTTTGATAAGCATAAGATTGGGGCAACTTTAATTATCACGCCCGTATAATTAATGATGGAGGATTAACTTTAATTATGTGTTGACATAGTTAAGGATAGCGTCCTATGCTTAATTATAAATATGCATAGTTAAAGAAATGGCAAACGAAAAATTCAAGGCGGGTGTGTACCGTCAACAATATGGCTATAAAAGCTTTTCCCCTAATTTTATCAATAGGCGTTTTGTATGGAGTGATGGGGAGATAAGTGTGCTGCTTGAAGAGGCAACAAGACTGCTTGGCGAACTTAACGCCTACTCCAAACTTGTACCTGATGTGGATTTTTTCATCCATATGCACATTAAAAAGGAAGCCACCGCCTCCAGCAGGATTGAAGGAACAAGAACCGGCATGGACGAAGCGGTTCTGCCGGAATCGGAAATAAATCCTGAAAGAAAGAATGACTGGCAGGAAGTGCAAAATTACACAAAGGCGATGAACTTCGCGATAGAAAGCCTGAAAGAACTGCCTTTGTCCATGCGTTTGCTTAAAGAGTCCCATAAAAGGCTTCTGGAAAATGTGAGGGGGGAACATAAGTTGCCGGGAGAGGTCAGGTCAAGCCAGAACTGGATAGGCGGAGCCTCTCTTAAGGACGCATTTTTTATTCCTCCTCATCACTCGGAGTTGCCGGAGCTTGTGGGGGATTTGGAAAAATTCTGGCATAACGACAATCTGGAAATACCGCATCTTGTCAAAAACGCCATCAGTCACTATCAGTTTGAGACTGTCCATCCTTTTCTGGATGGTAATGGCCGCATTGGAAGATTGCTGATCACCTTGTATTTAATGAGCAAAGGAATGCTAGATAAGCCTACGCTGTACATTTCAGACTTTTTTGAACGCAATCGAGGGGCGTACTATGACGCGCTCACAATTGTCAGGACCTCGGACAATATCGAACACTGGATTAAATTCTTTTTAGTCGGAGTTGCGCAAACCGCCAAAAAAGGAAAATCGGTGTTCGAAAAAATCATACGGCTTCGAAGCCGTTGCGAGAATGATATAATGACAATGGGAAAGAGGTCGAAGGAAGGTTCCAATTTGCTTGGATTGCTTTATTCCATCCCGGCTGTAAATGCGGCCGTTGTCTCTAAAACGCTGAGAATTTCCGTGCCAACGACGCACCAACTTATTCGCAGCTTTCAGGAAAAGGGGATTTTAAAAGAAATCACAGGTTTTAAGAGAAACCGCATGTTTTTATTCGACGAGTATTTGCGGATATTCACCGAGTGAAATATATAATTACCTGGTTTTTTCAGCTTTCATCCCCTCGTTCATGCTCCCGGTGCGGTATCCGGCGATGTCCAGCGCCACGTATTTAAATCCGATTTCCTTAAGCTTGCCGTAAATAAGGCGAGAGGCCGCAGGCTCAATCGCCTTTGCCATCTGGGCGGCGTCAAGCTCGATCCGGGCCACCTCGCCATGATGCCGCACACGCAGTTGGGCAAAACCAAGCTTTCGCAAAAACTCCTCCGCCCGGTCCACCATCGTCAGCTTTTCGTTTGTGATCTGCGTCCCGTATGGAAAGCGCGACGCAAGGCAGGCGAATGAAGGTTTGTCCCACGTCGGCAATCCCATTTCCTTTGATAATGCCCTGATGTCATCCTTCGTAAAACCTGTTTCAATCAGCAAGCTTCGGACTCCATTTTCCCTCGCCGCCTTGGCTCCCGGGCGGTGGTCAGTCAGGTCATCCACATTCGCTCCGTCCAGCACGGCGGCGATCCCTTCTTTTCCGGCTATTTCCGATAGTTTGCCGAAAAGCTCCCCCTTGCAGAAGTAGCAACGGTTGACCGGGTTTTCCGCGAACCCGTCTATCTCCAGCTCTTCGCTTACGATCACCATATGTTCCGCGCCGATCAACCCGGCGATTTTCACCGCCTCCTCGAATTCCCGGGCCGGGTATGTGGACGACCTTGCGGTCACCCCCAGCGCCCGGCCGCCGGTTTTGGACAGCGTATCGTGCGCGGTCTTGAGCAGGAAAGAGCTGTCCACTCCGCCGGAAAACGCCACCAGGACAGAGCCAAGCTTTCTGATTTCAGCCTCAAGCTTTTCAAGTTTGTTATTCAAAGCCGATTGAGCCTCTGCAATTACGGAAGACATCCAAACCACCTTTCAAAAACACGATCAAGACCATATGCACCATTATAACCGGCCTTAAGTCCGAGTGGTATTGCGCAATGGAGCCTGGCGCCAGATAATGGCAAACCGGCAAAATACATGGAGTTGTGATTATGCGGTTTCGCGGATTTAAGATTGTTTCCATCATGGCGCTCATTGGGGCGGCCATGGCCTCCTGCGCCTCTCTTGCCCAAAAGGTTTCAGCCAACACCGAAGTGAAGCTGGAAAAGGTCTTCGCGGAAAATCCCCTTTCGCAGACGATCACCTTGGCCAAAGAGCTTGTTGGCGCCACCATCGGCGCGCCTTCCGAAGGGCGCGATTCAGACCTGATGCTGACCGTCAAGATGTACCTTAAGAACAACAACTCGTTCGACCTTGATCTTATGCGGGTCTCCTATACCCTTACGCGAAAGTGTCCTAAACTTAGTTGAAACGAAGGTATGACCTCACCTGCTACCATGTTTTTGAACGAAAACAACGGAAAGCAAGGAGGTCACATGAAAAGAGTAAACGGTAACGGGAAAACTGGCAAGGGAAGAATGGATT
>JACRLM010000004.1 GCA_016235255.1 Nitrospinota bacterium
AACGAGTTTTCCACAGAAAGTGACAAACTCAAAAGCGTGCGCGCCGGGGAGGATTTAGGAGGCGTAAGGCTTTGGAATCCCGATATATCCCGGAAAAACCCTGATCTTCCCGATTAGTTGCAAACCATTTGTCTCCCAACAATCGATGTATCCGGCCGCCTCCAGTTCGTTTCAAAAACGTCATTAACAACGCCGGACACCAGAAAAACAACGGCTATACAATCATATCCAGAATTTAAGGAGCTACTGCGGCGCTGGATATTTGCTATACTTTTGCAAGTCGCACGCAAATTGCGCTAAACAACTTAGGCGCTTGAGGTCTTGCCAATCCGGCGGACCGCGCAGCGCTAAACCGGCATATATGGAGAGATTCAAATTGTTGATCAGAAAATTTGCCCCCCTGGTTTTCCTGGCGCTTGCCGCATGCTCCGTGAACGTGAAAAACGACGTGAAGTTTGACAACGGCCCTTCAAGCTTCCGGGCCGCCGGAGGAGAGGCCAAGGTGCTCTTAAGCTGGGGTGAATTGACCGGGGCGGCAAGCTACAGGATATATTGGAACGACAGGGGAGGGGTGACCACTTCCGACCAGTCCATGGAGACGCCGTCCACCTCATATACCCATGAAGGGCTGGTCAACGGGAAGACCTATTATTACCGGGTGTGCGCGTTGGCCTCTGCCGGGTCGGAAAGCCAGATGTCCGAAGAAGTCTCCGCCACACCGTTCGTAAAGCCGGGAACGCCCAGCGGGTTGACGGCGACGGCGGCGTCCGGCGAGGTGTCGTTAAGCTGGGGCGCGGCGGCCAACGCGGACTATTACCTGCTTTACTGGAACACCACCGGCGGGGTGACCACGGCCCATGATTCCATACAGGTGAGCGGCGCCTCGTACACGCACACCGGGCTGACCAACGGGCAGGCGTACTATTACAGGGTGGCCGCCGCCAACACATGGGCCCAGAGCGACCTTTCCGGGGAAATCTCCTCCACCCCGGGGACCACCGGCGGCATTTCCATCACCCCCTGTAACAGCGTCACCGGCCATTCCGGCTCCGTGTGGACCACGGCGGACTGCGGCCCATACTCATATACCAGCGGCGGCGGATATTTCTTCAACACCTCCGGCGCCCCATCGTTCGCCAGCGGCAGAGTCTCCTTCAAGGTGACCGGGCTGGACGCGGGCGCCCTTAATTCCAGGGACTTCTTCCTCTTCTTCGCCAAGATGGTGACCCCGTCCGGCAAAGAGGGGAATTTCCAGATAGACCTGTTCAACGACGGCACGAACAACGCCCGGCTCATCTCGCAAAGGTTCGACGGCACATGCTCAAACTTCTGCGAGCATCATGACATATCCACCGGCATCGGCTGGGACCCGGGCGCCACCTATTACTTCGACATCCAGTGGAACTCGTCCACCGTAAGCCTGACGGCCATGGACGCCGGGAGCGGCCAGACTGTGTGGACCGCCTCCGTGCCGACAGACGGTTCATATTCGGGGGCCGACTCCATCGGAGTGGGCAATCCCGGCAACAGCGCATACAGCGGCATAAACGCGGCCATCATTGTCAGCGAAATGAGGTTGTCGGTGTTCTGACAGGCCGGCCGAATGGGTGACGGCAGGTTGTTAAATGCCTGCTGTCACCCTGAACGCAGTGAAGGGTCTCTTTGTTATGGAGATTCTTCGCCTGCGGCTCAGAATGACAGGCGCATAGGACGCTTTCCGGGGTGTTCTTCACCCCGGAATCGGCTGCGCGGAAAAGTGAGGGAAATTAAATGAACGCCATGATCCTGGCGGCGGGGCTTGGCACGCGGCTTTTGCCCCACACACTGCGCATCCCAAAGCCTCTTTTCCCCGTGCTGGGAAAGACCCTGCTCCAAAACGCGGTCGAGACGGCGCTGAAAATGAATCCCCGCCGCATTGTGATAAACGTCCATCACCTGGCGGACATGATGGCGGAATGGATCGCGTCCCACGATTTCGGGGTGGAGACCATCGTTTCCCGCGAGGAGGCCATCCTCGGCACGGCGGGTGGGATAAAGAACGCCGAACGATGGCTTGCCGGCGATCATTTCGCGGTGATCAATTCGGACATCATCGCCGATATAGACTGGGTTGCGCTGGCCGAGTTCCGCCGTGATAGCAAAGCTGTGGCGGCGCTGGCGCTTCGTAAAAATCCCGATCCGGAAAAATACGGCCCGCTGTGCGTGGACGATGGCGGGAAGGTGGTGCGCTATGTCAAGACGGCCGGACCTGGCCACACCGGGAAAGAAAAGCAATTCATGTTCACCGGCCTTTCCGTTCTCTCCCCGGAGATTTTTGCGATGATCCCCCCGGGGCGCGCAGTGGACATTTCCAGCGAGGTCTATTCTCCGATGACCGTCAAAGGCGAGGGGCTATACGGCATGGAAGTCACTTCATCATGGGTAGACGTGGGGACGTCGGCGGACTACTTTGCGGTGGTGATGGAGGCGCTCAGGGCGGACGGGGGGAATGCGCATAAGGGGACGGCGCCCGCTTCATCACTTATATCGCCCCCTGTTTATATGGAGCCCGGTGTGGAGATCGGAGATAGCGTGTCCATCGGGCCCAGTGTCGCCATCCATTCCGGGGCGAGGATCGGAACGGGAGCCACGCTGCGCGACTGCATCGTCCTGCCCGGGTCAACGGTCGGCCAAGGGGATATCGTGGGGGGAAGGATAGTGTGACGCCGCGGTTCCACCGGCAAAAGGGTTGACCGATCCGCCATAATCTGCCATTCTGTACATATAGTACCAATTGTACAAATCACCGGAGGTTAAGCCATGGCGCGCATAGCGGCCAGCGTTTTGCGGGAAGTGTTGGCGGACACCGTCAACAGGGTCGCGTATGGCAAGGAAAGGATTGTCCTCCAGAAAAGGGGCAAGGACGTGGCCGCCCTTGTGCCCATGCAGGATATGGACCTCCTCGAAAAGCTGGAGGATTTGGCCGATTTTGACGAAGCGGAAAAAGCCCTGGCCGAAATGAAATCAAAAGGTGAAAAACCGATTCCCTGGGCGAAGGCCAAACAGCGGCTCGGCCTTGGCAAATGAAATGGCGGGTGGAAGTTCTTCCCTCCGCCGCCGATGCCATGGAACGGCTGGAAAAGCGGGACCGGTCCAGGGTGGCCCGCGCGGTGGACGCCCTGGCCTCAAAACCCCGTCCTTCCGGCGCAAAGAAACTTCGTAACGAGGGGAACCGCTGGCGTATCCGGGTGGGTGATCACAGAATCATTTATGATATCAGGGACAGGGAGTTGATAATCCTCGTCATCAAGCTCGGGCATCGCAAGGATGTTTACCGGTAAACCAATATGGCGTAGATACGTCCCCTTCCACTCACCAGTCCATGCTCATGATAAGCCTGCGGGCGCGGGGGATAAGGTCGTTGGCGGTCATGGGCTTGGTGATGAAGTCGTCGGCTCCCATGGAAAACGCCTTGTCCCGGGTCTCCATCTTGTCGTCACTTGTGAGCACGAGCACCGGCGCCGGTTTCACCCCGGCCGTGTTGATGCTCTTTATCAGGGCAAAGCCGTCCTTGCCGGGCATGCGAAGGTCTGTTATCACCAGATGGATTTCCGTATTCAGGAGTATGGACATGGCTGTGTCCACGTCCCCGGCGGCCATGACGTTCACGTCCAGTTTCGACAGGTACTGGCGCAGCAGCATCAGCACCACCGGCTCGTCGTCCACGATGAGCACGTTGGGCATTTTGCGGGGGAGCGTCATCACAAACTCGCTTCCCTTCCCCTCTTCGGACACGGCGCTGATATCGCCGCCGTGCGCTTTGATGATGTCCCGGGTGAGCGGAAGGCCAAGCCCCGTCCCTTGTTCTCCCGCTGTGCCCACGGTGCTGGTCTTTTCCTCGTGGATGAATATCTTCGGGAGGATGGCGGCGTTTATGCCCACACCGTTGTCCTTGACCGCGATGGCGTCCATTTCCCCCGGAGGCGAATAGACAGTGACCTGGCTTCCCCTGCGCGAAAATTTTATCGCGTTGGACAAAACGTTGCCGGCCGCCTGGAGCATAAGCCCCCGGTCGGCGAATATCCTCATCTCCGCCTGGATGTCGTTGACGATTTCAACGCCCTTTCCGGAGGCCATATGACTCACCGAGCCTATGGCCTCGGCCAACAGCGTACGCGCCTCCAAGAACCGCCGTCTGGGCACGATCTTGCCGGTCTGTATCCTGCTGATGCTCAAAAGGTCCTCGATCATTCTGAGCATGCGCTTGCTGGTCTCGATCACCTTACGGACGATTTCGCGGCTCTCCGGGGCCATGTCTCGACTCTTGTCGCCTTCGACGACGGCAAGCAGCCCGATGACCGAGGTGAACGGCGACCGAAGGTCGTGCGCCACCAGTGAAATGAACTTGTCCTTGAGCCTTGTGGCCTCTTCGGCCGTCTCCTTTGTCAGCGTAAGTTCGTCTTGGGCCTTCTTGTAAACGGTTATGTCCTCCATTGTCCCTTTTATCACCTGCCCGCCCATCCTGCCGTCGTGCGCCAGCCGGGCGTTGATCCTTCCTGTGAAAATGTCTCCACCCCGCCGCTTAAGCCCGCATTCAAATGTCACCGTCTCCCCGCCGGACTGGCGAAGCAGTTTGACGAAATCGTCCCTGCTGGCGGGTTCGGCGTAAAAATCAGCGGCGTTGCCAGCGGCCTTGAATTCTTCCGCCGAATTAAAGCCACCCATCCTGACCAGTGCCGGATTGGCCTCCAGCAGCTTCCCGTCCAATGTGGACACGAATATTCCAAGGGGGGCCACATTGAAAATGTCGTGGTACTTTTCTTCGGCAAGCTTGAGCGCGGATGTCATTTGCCCGGCCATGGCAACGGCGCGCCGTCTCGAAGAGCCCAGCGACCAGGTGATCCCGAACAGCAAAAGGCTGATTACCGCGCCCCCGGCCAGGACAAGCTCCGGCCTGCTGTTTCCAAAACGTTTGCTGAACATGTCCGCCGCAGATATTTTCACAAGCCACACGCGGGCTCCCATGTTGACCTGGACGGACTTGAAAAACTGTCTTTCCATCATCATTTCATTCGGGCTTTGCCCTTTTATGTTGGCGTACAGCAATTCGCCTTCCTGCCCGCCGGTTATGTCGTATATCGAAATGTTTGTGTAATTTACGCCTATGTCCGTCTTCATGGCGTGCAGCGCCCATGGATAGACGTCAATCGTGAGGAAAACAATCTCCTGCGCGCCGCCGCCCGGCGTTCCCTTCCGGACCGGCATGACCATCAGAACAAGGGCGTTGCGCGGCTTTCCGGCGGCGTCTGGGCCGTTGATATTGCCGGAGACCGCCGTGTCCGCGCCTCGTTCCAAATGGCCTATGGCCTCGGCGATGGCCGGATTTGAGGACAGGTCCAGGCCGGGCCTCAAGAACCCTTTGCCATTGATGGCTCCGAATTGGACCACACGCAACTTTCCGTCTTTTCCTTTTGCGGCGTACCCTATTTCCCTTAGGGCTGCATAGTTGTCCAGTGGCTCTATGGCGCCGGCGTAGAGGGCCACCGTTTTTCCGTCAGCCGTCCTGTTCACGGCAAGGTTTGCCGCTAGCCCCCGCAAGGTCTGCTCGTAATTGAGGCGGTACACGCCTATTTCATGAAGGAACAGGTCGGTCTGGGAGTTGAAGATCACCTCCGCCCTGCGGATTTCGCCATTCCTTATGGAAAGCCAGCCCCAAACTGTGGCTGAAAGGGAAAGGGTGAGGACCAGGAACGAGGAGAGTAAAAGATTCTTTCTCTCTGAAGGTTCATCGGCCCCGCCTGGCAAAGCATCGGAAGGCTTATCATAATCCGCGGGACACATTTTCACCTCGAACAGCAATATGGCGGGCGGCCAGCGCCCTCTTATTGGGCCGTCAAATTAATAATAGACTTTTTATTTTGCCGGCGCAATAAAGCGACGGCGAAGAATATCGAATTGGACGCTTTCTAAATCAAGCAGTTGCAATGAATCTTTATGGATGGCGGAGCCCTGCCTGTTCATCGCTTTTTGCCCCGTTGTTTTTTCCATCCGCCTGTTGCAATATACATCCGGCGGATCAACATTCATTTAACATCGCGTTTGGGGCGCTGATTGGAGATATGAAAGAAATACCGGAACTTGTCAAAAAGGCCGAGGTCCTGGCCGAGGCGTTGCCTTACATGCAGGCCTTTTCCGGCAAGACCATCGTGATCAAGTACGGCGGCGCGGCGATGGTGGAAGAAGAGCTAAAGGAGGTCTTCGCCAGGGACGTGATACTGCTCAAACACATCGGCATGAACCCGGTGGTGGTGCATGGCGGCGGGCCGCAGATAGGGCATGCGCTAAAGCAGATGAACATTCCCACAAGGTTCGTCCAGGGGATGCGGGTGACCGACGAGCAGACCATAGACGTGGTGGAAATGGTGCTGGTGGGGAAGGTGAACAAGGAGATCGTCGCCCTTATCAACGAAAACGGCGGGCGGGCCGTGGGGCTTTCCGGCAAGGACGGGAACCTTCTGACTGCCGAAAAGATGTTCGTGGAGAAAACAGGGCCCGAGGTGGAACGGCCGGAGATTATAGACGTGGGGATGGTCGGGAAAGTGACAAATGTGGACGTCACCATCATCAGGACCCTGGAGGCAGGCGGATTCATCCCGGTGATCGCACCTGTAGGTTGCGCGCCCGGCGGCCAGACGTTCAACATCAACGCCGATTTCGTGGCGTGCGCCGTGGCCGGGGCGCTAAAGGCGGACAAGCTTGTGCTGCTCACCGACGAGGCGGGGATACTGGACGGCGACAAGAAGCTTATCTCCACCCTCACCGAGGCGGAGGCGAAAAAACTGGTGGAAAAAGGGGTCATCACAGGCGGGATGCTGCCGAAGATAGAAGCCTGTTTCGGCGCGCTGGACGCCGGGGTGAAAAAGGCCCACATCATAGACGGACGGGTGAAACACTCCGCGCTGCTGGAGATATTCACGGACAAAGGAGTAGGGACGGAGATACGGCGTTGAAAAAGGAAAAGCCAATGAGCGTGAAAAGAAAATCTGTCAAAAGCGGCTTGAAGAGGATTGACGCGCTCAAGGACTAAGGACATCGACTACTCTGACATCCCGCCGCTGGACGCGTCATTTTTCAAAAAAGCGCTGGTGACCTGGCCGCCGAAAAAACTCACGGTCACTATCAGGCTGGACGCTGACGTGGTTGAATGGCTGAAGAAGGGTGGCAAAGGTTATCAGACCAGGATCAACCATCTTCTGCGGCGTTTCATGGACGCATCGTCCAAAAGCCGCGTGGCCCGGTAAAAAAACCGGAGCGGTTATTGGCCGCATTTCGACGCCATCCCTTGGGAGCGCGGGCGTCCCGCCCGCAACAAGTCAAAGGAGCCTCGAAGGTTCCTTTGACTTGCAAAAAACTAATTTGTGGTTACACGGAGCCGTCGAGGCTCCGTGTAATTAATGCGGGCAAGATACCCGCGCTCCAAATAGGAGGATACCGGGGCGAAAACAACACCCCCGCAAGCCATGAATCCCTTGCCAACATTGCAAACCTTGTTTTTTCGGGGGGGGGGGGTATATTACTGTTAGGGGGAATCATAAAAAAGAAGTACGCATAACCATTTTTATGGCTGTATAAAAGTGGCGCGGTGACCAGTGGAACCTTTTATTGGGAGGGGGGGCGTCATGAAGAAGATAGCCTGTTTGCTAAGCGTTATCTTTCTGATTTCACTTTCAGCGTGCGGCGGCGGGGGTGGCGGCACAACCAGCGGCGGCGCGGCCAGTTCCACCGTGGCGACATATGTGGGAACGTGGCTAAGCACAATATCTACGGGCACATTAACTCTCACTTTCACTGAAACCACGCTGACATATACTACTGATACCTCCGATTGTCGTGCCAGCGGCTCAATTACCGTTACCGGCGGCAATCCGTGGACTATAACTTGGACAATTACAAGCGCCACCGGTTGCAGCGGTTCAGGTGAAGCAATCCAGGTAGCAACCGTTACAGTTTCCAGCGACAATAAGACGGCAACCATAGACTGGAATGACGGAAACGGGCCAAGTTCATGGACCAGGCAGTAAATCGCGGTTGATGGCCGGCGGGGTGTTTTGAGCCGAAGGCGTCACCCCGCCGTCATATACATGTTGAGGACCCCAGGGTGAAGCACACCCTGGATGGCAACCGAAGCAGGGGCGCCGCTTGCGCCGCGCCCCCACAAAAAGTCACCGCCTACTTCATCGCCAGTTCGCGCGGCCTTCCCGTATAACCTTTCGGCTTGGGCAGAGGCTCGATGGCCTTGAGCGCCCGCTCAACACCGCTTTCGTCCATCCTGTCGTCCACCAGGTTCCCGGCGAAATAGCTGTCATACGCCGCCATGTCGAAATGGCCGTGGCCGGAAAGGTTGAACAATATCGTTCTTTCCTTCCCTTCTTCCTTCGCCCGTTGCGCCTCCACGATGGCCTGCCGGATGGCGTGGGACGATTCGGGCGCCGGGATGATCCCTTCCGACCGGCAGAATGTCACCGCCGCCTCGAAACACTCCGTCTGCGGATAGGACGCCGCTTCGATAAGGTCGTCAAGGTAAAGCTGGCTTGTGATGGGCGCCACGCCGTGATAGCGCAGGCCGCCTGCGTGGATGCCGGGCGGCACGAAGTCGTGGCCCAATGTGAACGATGGGATAAGCGGTGTCATCTGGGCCGTGTCGCCGAAGTCATAGGAGTATATCCCCTTGGTCAGCGTCGGGCAGCTTGCCGGTTCCACCGACACGATCCGCAGGTTCTTTCCGTGAATTTTGTCGCACACGTATGGATGGGCCAGTCCGCCGAAATTCGATCCGCCGCCGCAACAGGCTATCACCACGTCCGGATACGCCCCGGCCAGCGCCATCTGTTTTTGCGTCTCCAGCCCTATCACCGTCTGGTGCAGGAGTACGTGGTTTAGCACGCTGCCCAGGGCATAGTTCGTGTCCGCGTTTGTCGCGGCCACTTCCACCGCCTCGGATATGGCGATGCCCAGGCTCCCGGTGGAGTCCGGATACTTCGCCAATATCCCCCGCCCGGCGTTAGTGGTGTCCGAAGGGGAGGGGATCACCGTGGCCCCCCAGCAGTTGATCATGGAGCGCCGGTACGGCTTCTGCTGATAGCTTATCTTCACCATGTAAACCAGCGCTTCCAGCCCGAACATCTGGCAGGCGAAGCTCATGGCGCTTCCCCACTGCCCGGCGCCGGTCTCCGTGGCGATCCGCCTGATGCCGGCCTTCTTGTTGTAATACGCCTGGGCCACGGCGGTGTTGAGCTTGTGGCTTCCGGCGGGGGAGCCTCCCTCGTATTTATAGAAAATTTTCGCGGGTGTGCCGATTGCCTTCTCCAGCCTGTGCGCCCTGTAAAGGGGCGACGGACGCCACATGGCCAGCACGTCGAGTATCTCTTCGGGGATGTCTATCCACCTCTCCGCGCTCACCTCCTGTTCGATAAGGGCCATAGGGAAAAGGGGCGCCAGATCGGCAGGTCCGATGGGCTGGCCCGTGCCCGGATGCAGCGGCGGCTGCGGCGGATTGGGCGCGTCCGCCAGGATGTTGTACCATTGTTTTGGAATGTCCGAGTGGCTCAAGGTGTACATGGTCTGTTTTGGCATAAGTCCCCCTGTTAGTATGTTCCCACTTGCAACACATCGCCTGACCGGCGGAAGAACGCGGCGCTCCCCGTCGCGCCTGCCTTTCCCGCATTGTATTGTCATTGGGCCAATTGTGGCAAGTCCATTCAACATCCGCAAGTTATGGTATGATTCGCGTTTTATGGGTCAACCAGTCCGGTTCCGATGGACAAAAAGCACTCAAGCCGCCATTTGAAAAAGATTCTGCTGGCGGCAAATGATAACGCAGTGATACAGGCCGCCGAGGATGCCCTCGCCGGTTCCGGATACCTCTTGTCCGTCCATAGTTCGGCCAGGGAAGCTCTCCACGCCGCCCACTCGGAGAATTTCTCGTTGGCCATTGTTGACGACAAGCTTGCGGAAATGGACGGAGTATCTTTCATCCATATCCTGCGGGCCGCCAAGACCACAAAGGAAATCCCCGCCGCGCTGCTGGTGATGGCCGGTGACGAGAACACCAGGAAAGACGGGGCAGGGGCGGGCGTACTAGGTTTTTTGGAAAAGCCTTGCGACGGCGCCCTGTTGCTCGATTTCGTGGACGGCCTTTTTGAATCTAACAAGGTCCCTGCGGCGGCCAGCCGGGACAAGGTGATGGCCGTGGAGGACAGCCCGATAGTCAACAAGATGTACGCCCAGATATTTGCCAAACATAATTTCGATTTCAAGTATGTCAGCGACTCCACGACGGCGATGGACGAAATACGCCGGTTCAATCCCGGCCTGATCCTCATGGACGCCAACATGCCCGGGATAGACGGTTACGAGCTCACGCGCATCATAAAGTCGCAACGGGACACGGAGAACATCAGGATCATCATGGTCACCGCCGACACGCAGAAGAAAAGCACCTTAAAGGCGCTGGAGGCGGGAGTGGCGGACTTTCTGACCAAGCCCTTCGACGAGGAGGTGCTCCTTGCGCGGATGCGGGCGCACCTGAACAGCAAGCGGCTTTTTGACGACCTGGAGAAAGCCTACGAAGAGATGAAGGTGCTAAAGGACAAGCTGGAACTGCTTTCCATCACCGACGGGCTCACCGGGCTTTACAACCACCGGCACTTCCACGACATACTGGCGGAGATGCAGAAGGAGTCGAAAAGGAAAAGATCGGATCTTTCCCTGGTGATTTTCGACATAGACTTTTTCAAGAAATTCAACGACACTCACGGCCACAAGGCCGGTGACGCCGTGCTTAAGTCCGTGGCGGCCACACTGGCCGGCACAGTGGGCAAGCGCGGCCTGGCCGCAAGGTACGGCGGTGAGGAATTTACCGCGTTGCTGCCAGGCGCGGACGCACAGGCGGCCATGGCGGTTGCCGAAGAGATAAGAAGCGGCGTTGAGGGGCTTTGCGTGGAATTCGGCGGCAAGACGCTGCGCGTGACGGTGAGCCTCGGGGTCTGCCAATGGGACGGACTTGCCACGGACACAAAGTTCATAGAGGCGGCGGACAAGGCTCTTTATAAAAGCAAGGCCGACGGGAAGAACAGGGTGACCCTGGCGCCGGTGTGACCCGCGCCAGAGCGACCGCTATTTCTTAATAGACTTTTGGTTTGGCCAAGGCCCATCCTGCCGCGACGCCGATCGTGCCAAGAAGGCCGAGGAAAAACAATCCCGCCCCAGCCTGCGCCATGATGGCCAGAGATTCTTTGGCGGCGTGGCCTCCAATCTGCGCGGTCTTGAACGCCGTGAGGGTCCAGAAAGATGGATAAATGACAGCCCCGAGCCCCACCGCGGTGGAAACCACTCTTTTCACCGCCGCCGCCGCCGGGGAAAGTCCCGCGAAAATGGACAAGGCCAGCGCCGCCGTCCCCAGCCCCATGAAATGCTCGTGGGCGCGTTTCAAGTATTTCCACGCGTCCTCTATGGACTTGTTCGCGTTTTCAATGGAGCCGTGTTCGGCGATATGATACCCGGCGGTGGTCTTGAAGTGTTCCTTGATGCTCTCTTCTTTCGCCCCGAAAGACATTCCGTGGAGCGTTCCGCCAAGAATGGCCAGCAGGGCTAGTATCACGCCCAGCAAGACAGGCTTGAAATCGTACTGCTTCATTTCAAAGTCTCCATTAGTGATTCCGGATAAACAAAAGTAACACGAACGCCTCTCCATAACAATGTGTCCATTTCATGGAGCCTGTTTGCCTTTATTCCGCACAGCGGTACGCGGGCAATCCTTCCTCCCGGAAAAAAACGCCTGGTTCGGGGGAATACGTTGATTTTTCCAAGATTTAGGTTGCAAAAGGACGACTGTTTGGTATTATACAGCCTGAAATGAGGCGGTTGTTTAACGAGGGGTTATCGGATTGTTCAACATCCGGCTTGCGTAAATATCTTGAGACGAATCGGAGGCTGTATGTTCAAATACGCTAAGGTCATAATCACACTGGCTTGCGCCGTCGCGGCCGCCGTTTCCACAAACGCCAACGCGCAGGTCGCGGTTGACGGCGGAAGCGGTCTTTTCAACGTTCAAAAGGCCAGGACCCTTGGAGATATCCACTTTGGAGTGGGCGCCTTTTATGACACCTCCAACCATGACAGCGCCGGCGTGGCCAGCAAGGGCGAGGAGCTGGACATGGCGTCGGTTCCGCTCTCCTTTACCATCGGCTTTAAGGACAATCTGGAGTTTTCGGCCGCAGTCCCCTTCGTAAGGGCCGAGGCCAAGAACGGCGGAAGCAGCGAGTCTGGCCTTGGCGACGGGATCGTCCGGATCAAATGGAACTTTTTCAATTCACAGAACCTCGGCTTCAGGCTTGGCGGCATAGTCTCCACCACACTGGCCACGGGCGACAAGGACAAGGGGCTTGGCACAGGCAAGTCCGATCCGGCGTTCACACTGGCGCTGGACAAGGAATATGAAATGGTGACATGGCACGCCAACCTCGGCTATGTGTCAAGGCAGGAAGAGGGGCTGGCCAACCAGACCACCTACGGCGCCGGCGTCGAATACATGCCGATCAAGGACTTGAGCTTTTTGGCCGAGGCAAACGCATACAGCTGGGCCAGCCAGGTGGCAGGCAGGGATGACTCCAGCAAGTATATGGTGGGCGCCAGGTATTACATGGGCGACTGGGGAAGCCTGACCGCCGGTTACGGATCGTGGACGGGCGGCTCCGGCTCCAACAGCCCGAACTACATGTGGATGGCCGGGGTCACCATGGGCCTTGGTTTGGGCCAGCCCAGGGGCGTGCTCAACGTTCCCAAAGCGGAGGCGGCCCCTGTAGAAGTGAAAAAAGAAGAGCCCGAGGTGACAGAGGCGCCCAAGATCACGCTTGAGGGCGTCCATTACAAGTTTGACAAGTCCGACCTGACTCCGGAGGCGCAAAATATCCTCAAGGCCAACGCCGAGAAGCTCAAGGCCAATCCGGGCGCGTCCTTTGTGATCGAAGGGCACACCTGCTCCATTGGCACACAGGGCTATAACCAGAAGCTCGGGTTGCGCAGGGCGATATCGGCGAAAAAGTTCCTGATCGAGCAGGGGATCAACGCCGACAGGATAGAGGTGATCAGCTACGGCGAGGACAAGCCCGCCCATTCCAACAAGACCAGGGAAGGGCGCAAGCTCAATCGCAGGGCCGATTTCGTCATCAAGGTGAAATAAGGCGGACGATGACCAGGCCGGCCACCAGCGCTTTGCCTGCGCGAGGGCCGGATCGGGATGATTGCATACGGGGCGCGTCTAACATGGCGCGCCCCGCTTTTTACGTCGGCGCCAGGTCCACATATGCCGGTGGACATTGTGACACGCTGGCTGTGTAACTTACGAGGGAAAGCGTCCTTCCGTATGAGACGATTTGGAATGCCAGGCCTGTTGACGGCCATTGTTGCGCTTCTTTTTCTCGCCGCTCCCGCGTTCGCGCAGGAGCCTGCCGCGCCATCCGCTCCTCCGGCTTCCGTTTCCGGCGGGGACAAATCGGTGGTTCCGGCCGACTATAATTGCGTGAACTGCCATAGGGACATCGCCGACGAGCGGCTGACCCCTCCCGTCAACGACTGGATGGAGTCCGCCCACCGCAACGCCGGGGTAAAATGCGCGGACTGCCACGGCGGCAATCCTTATGACGACGCGTTGTCCATGGAAAAATCGGCCGGGTTCATCGGCAAGCCCAAGCCGCAGGACATTCCGAAACTGTGCTCCAAATGCCATTCCGACGCGAAAATGATGCGGACCCACAACCTTCGGGCCGACCAGTTCGCCCTTTATTCGGACAGCGTCCACGGCCGCAAGCTCGCCTCCGGGGACACGGAGGCGCCCACCTGCATAAGCTGCCACGGCAAGCACAAGATACTAAAGGTGAAGGACCCCAACGCGACCGTGGCTAGGAAGAACGTCCCGGAGACATGCGGCGTATGCCACTCCAAAAAAGAGATATTCGAAAAGAGAGGCAAAAAGGCGGACCAACTGGAGCTGTACAAGAAAAGCAGGCACTATGAGCTTTTCGCCAAGGGGGACCTTATGGTGCCCACCTGTTTTGACTGCCACGGCAACCATGACGTGCAGGCGGCCAAGACCGAGCGGACGCGAACCGTCTGCTTTAACTGCCACGCGCAGCAGGCGGAATACTACAAGTCCAGCAAGCACTACACCGCCTTCAAGCAGGGGGGGGAGCCTGTCTGCTTGCATTGCCACAACTGGCACGACATAGAGCGCCCCGCGCCTGAAAAGTTCACCGGCGACAAGGACAACGACTGCGTGGGATGCCACGACGAGAAATCCCCGGCGTACCTGGCGGGCAAGGACCTGAAACAGGTGGTGGAAGCGGCCTCCGCGGCCGTCAAGTCCGCCAAGCGGTCGCTTGACGAGCTTGAGGGGAACGCCCATGGGGGCTTTGAGACCTCCGACCTGAAAGAGAAAATGGCCAAGACCCTCGATGGGCTCAAGGAACTGCACACCCTCACCCACAAGCTCAATGTGGAGGCGGTGAAAAAGCAGTCCGAAGGGCTGATCCTGTCGGCCCAGGCCATAAGCGAGACCACCAGCGGAATGCGCTCCGAACTTAAGGTGCGCCGCGTCGCCCTTGTGGTGGCGTGGATTGTCTTCATCGGATTCATGGGGGCGTTGTGGGTGAAAATGAAGGACCTGGACAAGAAGCGGGAGGAGTGATTGGAACTCCAGTCGGACGCGGTGAAACTGGTGGACGCAAAGTCCACCGAGTCGATTTCAGGTCAATCGGCTGCGCCTGTGCGCGGCTCACTCGAATCGGCCGCAAACCTTGTATTTCCCCCTCTGGCGGCGTTCCTCCGGGAGTTTGTGGTCAAAGGAGGAGTATTCAAAGGGGTGCGAGGGCTCCAATCATCCTTTAACGCATGGGCGCTTTGTTTCGCCACCGAGGCCAAGCGATACGAAAAACAACATGCGGCGCGGCCTGACGTTCCATAAACGAGGCGAACGCCTCTTGCCTGCTGACAATCTCTAATAAACGGTCTGTAAAAGGTGTATCGGCTCCAAAATCCCTTTGAAACGCCGCCGGGAGCGTTTCCGGCCGCATGCGGATGGACTTTGGCGCTGTCCATCCTCTTGTTTCTGCCGTCGTGCGTCCCATCCACCGGGAACAACACGCCGCCGGCCCAGCCTGTGCCGTTCTCGCACAAACTCCACGTCACCGATAACAAAATCGGCTGCCTTTACTGCCATCCCGGAGCGATGACCGGCGCGCAGGCGGGATCGCCGGATGCGGAAGCTTGTTTAAAGTGCCACAGGGAAGTGAAACCAGGATCGCCTGAGATAATGAAACTTAAGTCCATGATCCCATCCGCAGGGATTGCATGGGCGCCGGTGGCAAGGCTTTTGCCGAACACCAGGTTTACCCATGAGGCGCACGAGGCGGCGAAGACCCCCTGTTCCCAATGCCATGGAGCTGTGGAGAGTATGGACGAGATATATAAAGGGGTGGAGTTGACGATGAATTTCTGCGCCAAATGCCACGATGGCAGGAAGGCCAGGAGCGAATGCCTCACCTGCCACGAAAAGGATTTTACGAATGCTCGCCCGGCCCAGCCGGTGAAGGCAAAGATGGAACGCACCGGAGCGGAGTTGTATGGGCAACTGTGCCGGCACTGCCACGGAGGGAGCGATGGAGTTGCGCCTGCAGGTTCGAAAATGGATCCTCCCCCGGCGTTGATTTTGACCCGCGATTCGCCCACCATCCTCGAAAAAAACGAAATTGCGGACAGGATACTCAATGGAGGTGGCCGGATGCCTGCTTTCAAGTGGCTGGAGCGCCGTCAGGCCGAATCAATAGCAGGGTATATCAAGACCGCCAATCCCGGATAAGTGGACAAATGGCCGGATTTGAGCCGCTACGAATTTACCGCAGCGCTTAATGGCGCCACGTTTTCGTACCTTGATATAAATTATTGAATATCATACGATTAAGTGCTGACCGTTGGGAAATTGACGGTGATAGACCTGAATGAGAATGCATAAGGATACGTCATTTCAGATTCGCAAAATTTTTATGTGTTTGAAATATAAAGAGATAAAAACTTCTCAAGTTGGCACGTATGATGCAACTATCTGGTGTGAGCGAGAAAGTCTGACAGGCGCCTCATCCTGCAGGCTGGACGCTCACCGATGCCTGATAACCATCGGTCTGGAAAGCAGTTTCCAGGAAACTTAAGGCCAAGACGGTTCCGATACCTCCTCATCGGAACCGTCATTTTTTTATTCGCATACCGCTACTCGGCGCCTAATAAATAGGCTATGCCGGCAAAATATGATAAAAAGTGCCAGAAAGTGAAAAAAGCGCTTTTTGCGGAGAGGTTTGGCGTTTATAATTGAACAAGTTACGCCGGTTTGCTATCCTTCATCGTTGAGAGCGGTGAAGAAACAATAAAACAATGAGTTTAATGTAAACCCTATGGGCGCTTTAAAAGACCACCTCTTTTTGCAGCATATAAACAAAAGCCTGGAGCAAGTCCGCGCCGAATTGAGGGTCAAACATACCTCGAAAAAGGAAAACCGTTTTTCGATTAAGGGTATAACGTATGAAATAGGCCCCTGCAAGGTGGAAAATGCGGACTTTGTGTTCGAGATAAGCTCCAAAATCCCGCAGGACATGCTTCCCCGGCGCACAACCATCGAAAAATATTTCCGGGAAGTGGTCAAGCTGATGAACAAGTGCGCGAAGAGACCGGCCGAATCGAAAATGGAGAACATCGTCCAGAGCACGGCGGAAGTGGAGTATAAAGAGCGGGATTATGTGAAGCTCATATATCAGTATAAGGAAAGCGATCTGTACACCATGCCGGAGGTTGAAAAAAGGCTGAAACATCATTACGCCAAACGGATACCGATTCCGGACGTGCCCGGTATCGCCACGCCCGGCGGAAAGATCGTGCTGCTGCTTGTGGAGGAGGCCATCAACGAATTCGCCACTGCCAACGTGATGGACCTTGTGAAAGCCAACGAAACGGTGAAGTCCGCCCTTGTGGCCAAGGGGGAGGCAACGCCGCCCCCCGCTCCGAAAAAAGCGGCGGCCAAGCCAAAACCCAAGGCGTCCGCCAAAGCAAAACCAAAGGCGCCCGTAAAAGCGAAATCCAAACCTTCGCCAAAAAAGAAGAAACCGGCGAAAGCCAAGCCGGTGGCGAAGAAAAAGGCCAAGGCAGCAAAACCCGCTAAAAGGAAAAAATGAACGAGGAATTCACCGCCCTGCTTGACCAGACATCCGTTAAACTCGACCGGCTCCGAGGTCATCTTTGACCTGGATTCAAAACTTTCCGAACTAGCCTCTCTCGACAAAAAGATCACCGCCCCCGGTTTCTGGGACAAGCCGGAGGCCACCCAGCACGTGATGAAGCGCCGTTCCGCCATCACCAAGGCGGTGGAAGGATACCGCGCGCTTGAAAAACGCCTTAACGACGTGCGCGAGATGGCCGAGCTTTTGAAAATGGAATCCGACCCGGCCATGGAGGCGGAGGTGGCCGGGGAGATGCGCGCATTGGCCGCCCAGACGGAGAAGGTGGAGCTTGCCGCCATGCTCTCCGGCGAGCACGACACGGACAACGCCATCGTGGAAATCCATCCCGGCGCCGGTGGGACAGAGGCGCAGGACTGGACCGAAATCCTGATGCGGATGTACCTTCGCTGGGCGGAGCGGCGTGGATTCAAGACGCAGATTGTGGACCTGCTTCCGGGCGAAGAGGCGGGGATAAAGTCGGTGACGTTCATCGTTTCCGGCGAATACGCCTACGGTTATCTTCGGGCGGAGGCCGGGGTGCACAGGCTCGTGCGCATCTCCCCGTTCGACTCCAACAAGCGGCGGCACACGTCGTTCTCGTCTGTGGCGGTGACCCCGGAGATAGACGACGACATAGAGATAACCATAAAAGACGACGACCTGCGGGTGGACGTGTACCGCTCCTCCGGCGCCGGGGGCCAGGGAGTGAACACGACAGACTCCGCCGTGCGGATAACGCATATACCCACCGGGATAGTGGTGGCCTGCCAGAACGAACGAAGCCAGCACAAGAACAAGGCCTCTGCGTTAAAAGTGCTGAAGGGCAAGCTGTTCGCCATTGAGGAAGAGAAGATGCGGGCGAAACTCGACGGACTGGCCGGGGAGAAAAAGGGGATCAAGTGGGGCTCCCAGATCCGGTCGTATGTGCTGCAACCGTATCAGATGGTGAAGGATTTGCGGACCCGCATCGAAAGCGGCAACGTGAACGCCGTGCTGGACGGGGATATAGACGGGTTTATAGAAGGCTACTTGTTGAAAGGCCCGGTGAAGGCAGGGGAGATAGAGGAGGAGGAGGAAGAGGAGGAGTGAGGGACCTAATTTGCCAGGATGCGGCGTAGTATTCTGTAACAGTCTTGCCGGAAGGCCAACTGTAAACGCAATTAGTGTTCAGGACAGATCAAAGACCCGGCTTTCACTTGCCACCATTATCTGCGCTAGTTAAAAATCGCGTTTACAGTTGGCCTTCCGGCAAGACTGTTACAGAATACTACGCAGCATCCAGATTCCCCACGATTTCGTTCTCATAAACATACCGCTGATATAGCTCCAAACCGTCCGTGAAGGTCTGGAGCGGCGTCCGCCCCTTGCAATAGCGCCCCTGGTTCGTCCGCTCCGCATTGTACCAGGCCATAAAAATATCCAGGTCGGCCTGTATCTCATCGACGGAGCCGTATAGCTTCCTGCGGAACGCCACGCTGTAAAACTCCTCCTGGATGATCTGGTTCAACCTCTCCACAGATCCGTTGGTCTGCGGATGATAGGGTTTTGTCCGGGTATGCTCAATGTCGTTGAGGCTCAGGAACAGCTCGTAGGGATGCTGTTCGCCCCGTCCGCAAAACTCCGCTCCGTTGTCGGTCAGAACGCGGTGAACCCTGATGCCCCGCTCATCATAAAACGGCAACACGCCGCAGTTGAGAGCGTCGGCGGAGGTCAGCGCAGTTTTCTCATGATAGACCTTGGCAAAGCCCACGTTGGCGTGAGTGTCTATGGCCGTCTGCTGGTAGATGCGCCCAACGCCTTTGATCGTACCGACGTAATACGTGTCCTGCGCCAGCAAAAAGCCGGGATGAGGGCTTTCCACCTCGCCGTGGGCTTCCTTCTCCAGCTTGGCGTCCTCAAGGGCCGCCACCTGGGATTCCGTGAGAACAACCCCCTCGCTGGCGGAGAACGCCTCCAGACGCTTGAGCCGCAATCCCTTGGTGGCGATGCCGTGCCGCATCCATACTGAACGCACCCCGCCAGCGCTTATATGATGCCCCGCCTTTTTAAGCTCGTTGGCGGCGCGAACCTGCCCATGGGTGGGATACTGTAAAGAATAGTCGAGCAGCGATCTCTCCACCTCGGCGGGAACACGGTTGCCTATCCTCGGCTCCCGGCGTGACTTCTCCAGCAGGCCATCAAGACCTTCCTCCTCGATGGCTTTCTTGATGTCGTAGTAGTGGCGGCGGCTCACGCCCATTTTCCGGCAGGCGGAGTCAATCCCTTTTTTAGTTGAAACTCCCGGCATGACCGTCACGCCGCTTTCACCATTATCTTCCCCGCCAGAGCCCGTTTCATGATCTCACGCAGTTCTGGCAGGTGTTTATAACCGCTCACTTTCCTCAACCTGG
>JACRLM010000005.1 GCA_016235255.1 Nitrospinota bacterium
AAATTCTACAGATTCTGAGCCTCACAATGTTCGAGAAAACCCCGTTGGATCAACTGCTTGCGGAAACTGTCACAAACGGATTTCAGCCGGTTTCAGACAATCAGCTGTTTTTGTTCGACTAACGTTGGGACACTAGTGATGCAAAGTATAAAAACAATATGCAGGTGGAGCTGAATATATGGCCTTGGCCGGCAGCCACGTGGAAGAAAATGGCCTTCTAAGATGATGTCCGTTACGCAGATAATTTAGGTGCGCTTGGCCGCACCACGAAAAGCATCGCGCCTATTCCTTTTCTATGACCATCTGAAAGGCCTTTTTTGCGAAGTTGTTAAGCGACACGCCTTTTCGTCTTGCCGCAAGGGCGGCCTTGCGATGCAGTTCGCTGCCGACTCGCACGTTGAAACTCCCCTTGAAAGGCGTTTCAGGCTTTATCCCCTCTTCATCGCAAAGCGCAAGATAATCGTCAACAGCTTCCCGGAACGCCTTTATCAGAGATCTGGCGTTCTTGCCCTCATAGCTGATCAGCGCCCGGACGAATTCCACCTTGCCGAAAAAAACGCCGCTGTCCTGGTCCATATGGATAGAGCCGTAATATCCCTTGCGCTCCATCATGTCCGAAGCTGATTGTGGCCTCATATGAGATTGTTTTCCTCCAGCGCTTCCTTGATTTGCCCAATCTGATAACGTTTTAGAATATTCGACGGATGCGGCTCATGCAGGCATATCGGAGGGAAATCTCCATGGACAAACCTGCGCCGCGATCCAGCCCCGATTGACAACCGGTATCCCATCCCTTTGAGCATGGTGACAAGCTCCTGCCATGTGAAATCAGGCGGTTCATTCTTGAACCTGCCAACAAGCTTTTCTCTTTTGCTCATCAGTCCGTATTATAACACTAAAATAAATGTGCGACTGATAATGGTTGCATCAGCCGTCATCCAAGCTTCTTCTTGAATCTCATCGTGGCCAGGGTCATGAACACGCAGCCGAGCGCGAAAAGCGCCAGCGCGTTGGGCCACAATGTGTCCAGCCCCATCCCCTTGAGGAACACCCCCCTTATCAGCACAAGGAAATGCCGCAGCGGATTGGCCAGCGTGGCGATTTGCACGGGCCCGGGCATGTTCACCACCGGGAACATGAAGCCGGAGAGCAGCACCGCCGGGGCGAAAATCAGGAACGTGGCCATCATCGCCTGCTGCTGTGTCTTTGCGATGGTGGAAAGAAACAGCCCCAGGGAGAGCGACGACAAAAGGTATATCGCCGTGAAAAACGTCAGCAGCAGTATGGAGCCCTTGATCGGTATCTGGTACCAGTGCACCGCCACGGCGGTGACGAAGAACATGTCCGCAAACCCTATCATGGCAAAGGGTATCGTCTTGCCCAGAATAAGCTCCACGGGCTTAAGCGGCGTCACCATCAATTGCTCCATGGTGCCGATCTCCTTTTCCCGCACCACCGCCATGGAGGTGAGCAACAGGCTTATTAGCATCACGATTATGGCGATGACCCCGGGGACGTTATAGTTGCGGCTGCGAAGCTCCGGGTTGTACCAGGCGCGCACTTTCAGGTCCACAATCGCCGGGCGGACTTTCACCGCGCCCGCCCCCATCTGCGCGGAATAGCCGCTGATGATGAGGCTTGCGTAGCCTATGGCTATGGTGGCGGAATTGGAGTCGGTCCCGTCGGCCAGCAGTTGCACGGTGGCGGGCTCGCCCGTCCTTTTTATGTCCTTTGAAAAACCGGAGGGGACGATCACCGCCAGTGTAGCGTTCCCCTTTTCCATCACACGCTGGGCGCCATCAGGCGAAACGGCATGGTCCACTATCCGGAAATAACCGGACGATTCCATGCGCCGGACAAGTTCACGGGATTCATACGACCTGTCCATGTCGCACACGGCCGTGGCCACGTTGTTCACGTCCAGGGTGACGGCGTATCCGAAAACGATGGTCTGCAGGATGGGGGCGCCGAAGATGAAGAACTTCATCCGTGTGTCGCGGAACACCTGGATGAACTCCTTTACCACCATCATCCGTATGCGTTCGAACATTGTCAGCCGATCCTCTTGACGAACTTGAGGTTGGCGGCGGTGAACACAACGATCCCGAAGACCAATAGCAGGAACGCGTCGTAGGCCACGTCCGCCAATCCGCTCCCTTTCAAGAATATCCCCTTGAGGATCGCCACGAAATACCGGGCCGGGATGACGTTTGTGATGTATTGCAATACGAGGGGCATGTTGGCTATGGAGATGATGAATCCGGACAGCAGAAACGCCGGCAGGAACGTGGCCACAAGGGAGAACTGGCTGGCCGGAAGCTGTGAGCGGGCGATGATGGATATCAGCGCACCGAGGCTTAATAGGCCGAACAGGAACACGCATGAGAGCGCCATGAGAAGGACGACGCTGCCGCGAAGCGGCGTTTTGAACAGGAACACCGCCACGCCGACGGAAAAGGCCATGTCCACAAACCCGATGGCGAAATAGGGGATGATCTTGCCGGTGACAAGCTCCACGGTCTTCACCGGGGTGGAGATAAGCTGTTCCATCGTCCCGCGTTCCCATTCACGGGCGATGGTAAGGGAGGTGAGCAGCGCCGCTATCACCGACAGGATCACCGCGATAAGCCCCGGCACGATGAAGTTGCGGGACTTCAGGTCTTCGTTGTACCAGACGCGCACTCTCGGCTCAATCACGGGCCGTATTCCGGGGGCCGATTCCGAAGTGAACCGCGCCGCCGCCGCCGCCATGTAGCCTATTGCTATGGTGGCGGTGTTCGCGTCCGCCCCGTCCACGATCACCTGCAACGGCGCCGGGACGCCGGAAACAAGGTTCCTGGAAAAATCGTTGGGGAACACCACCCCAACTTTCGCCTTCCCGGCGTCCACAAGGGAGGCAAGCTGGCTTTCGTTGTCCGTGTACCCGATGTTCGTAAAATAGCCGCTGGCTGTCATGCTGTTTACAAAGCCGCGGCTTTGCGAGCTTTTGTCGTTGTCCGCCACGGCCACGGTGATGCGGTCTATGTCCATGGATATGGCGTAGCCGAAAATGAAAAGGAGGATCAGCGGCAGCAGGAACGCCAGCGCCATGCTGATAGGATCGCGCTTTATCTGGATGAACTCCTTGCGGGCGACGGCGATGGTCCTGGCGATGTTCATGTCACGCCACCTCGATCAACGACACGAACACGTCCTCCAGCGATGGGGCGATATTTGCGATCCCCTTCACGGCGAACCCATTTGCGGTGAGCACACTCCTCGCATTGTCACCGTCTCCCGCCGCCTCGTCCACCGTCAGGTGGATCATGCTGCCGAAAATCGCCGCCTCCATCCCGGCCTCTTCGAGCGCCTCCATAGCCTCTATGGGCCGGTCCACCTCCACCTCGATCACGCGGCGTTTCATGTATTTTGTCTTAAGCTCCTCCGGCGATCCTTCCGCGATGATCCCCCCCCTGTATATGAGCGCCAGCCTGCCGCAATACTCCGCCTCCTCCATGTAATGGGTGGTGACGAACACCGTGGCGCCCCCCTCCGCCATTGTGTAAATCAGGCTCCAGAAATTCCGGCGCGACACAGGGTCCACCCCGGACGTCGGCTCGTCCAGAAAAATGATGGGAGGCTCATGCAGTATGGCGCAGCCGAGGGCGAGCCGCTGTTTTATCCCGCCGGGCAGGTTCCGGGTCAGTGTTTTTCCGCCCCCGCCAAGCCCGGCCATTTCGAGCGCCATCTGTTTGCGCGCGGAGGCCCTGGATTTTGGGACGTTGTATATCCCCATGAAGAAGTTTATGTTCTGCTCCACCGTCAGGTCGTCATATAGTGAGAACCGCTGGGACATATAGCCGATGTTCTTTTTTATCTCCTCGCTTTGCGTGGCCACGTCCAGCCCGCCAACACGGCCAGCCCCGGCAGTGGGATTCAATAGCCCGCACAGCATCTTGATGGTGGTGGACTTGCCAGCCCCGTTCGGGCCGAGGAAGCCGAAAATCTCCCCCTTGCCAACCGAAAGGCTGATGTTGTTCACGGCGGTGAAATCGCCGAACTTCTTTGTCAGCCCAATGACTTCCACCGCGTTTTCCATGGTTCTCCCTAACGCTCCACCATGGAGATGAACATGTCCTCCAGCGACGGGGTGATCTGCCGCCAATCCTTGATTTGCACACCCCCCTCCGTCAGAGCTTTTTTCAAAAGTTCCGCAACCTCGTGCGACTCGGTTGAAACGTGCGCCTTATGTCCATAAACGTTCGCCCCGGCCACTCCGGGCGTCTTGACGGCGATCTGGGCCGCGGCCCGGGCGTTGTCTGCGGTAAGTTCGAACATGGGCCTGCCCAGGGAGTTTTTAATGGCCTTCGGATCGTCGGTGACGAGCAGTTTTCCCTTGTCCAGAAAGCCCACCCTGCCGAACCGCTCCGCCTCGTCAAGGTACGCGGTGGAGACGAATATGGTCACCCCTTCGCGCAGCATGGCGTACAGGATGCGCCAGAAATCGCGGCGGGATACGGGGTCCACCCCGTTTGTCGGTTCGTCGAGCAGCAGCACTTTCGGGGTGTGGATCAGCGCGCATGCCAATCCCAGTTTTTGCTTCATCCCGCCGGAGAGGGCGCCAGCGAGCCTGTCTGTGAAAGGGGCGAGGTTTGAAAAGGTAAGAAGCCTTTCGATCCTTCCGGGGCGCTCTTTTTGCGGGGTCTCGTAAAGGTCGGCGTAGAAGACAAGGTTTTCCATCACGGTCAGGTCCTCGTAAAGGCCGAACCGCTGGGACATGTAGCCGATCTTTTCTTTTATCCGTTCGCTTTCATGGATGATCGAATGCCCCTCCACCCACGCTTCGCCCGATGTGGGGCGCAGAATGCCGGCCAGCAGGCGCATCACGGTGGTCTTGCCGGCCCCGTCCGGGCCCACAAGGCCGAAAAGCTCGCCGCTTTTCACTTCCAGTCCAAGCCCGTCCACCGCCGTCACGGCGCCAAACCGCCTCGTCAAAGACCGGGCGAGGATGGCCGGTTGGTCACTCATGGGTCAGGATTTTCACGTCCGCCGGCATACCGGGCTTAAGCTCCCCGTTCTGGTTTTTCACCGCCACCTTCATCCCGAACACCATCTTCACCCGCTCTTCTTTCGTCTGGATGTTCTTCGGCGTGAACTCCGCCTCGGAGGATATCTGTTTTACCGTACCCTCATAGACCTTGGCCGGATAGGTGTCCACCCGCACTTCCGCCTTCTGCCCAAGCTTCACCTCGCCAAGCCTGCTTTCCTTCACATACACCTTCACCCACGGGTTTTCCATGTCGCCAATTCGGAACACAGGCGAGCCGGCCGCCACAGTCTCCCCCTGTTCGGAGTATCGTTTCAAAATGACCCCGGCGATGGGGGCGCGAAGCGTGGCGTCGTTTAGCCTTTCCATGGCCACGGCCAGGGAAGCTTCCGCCTGCTTTAACCTCCGCTCCGCGGCGGACAAAGATTCCTTGCGCGCCCCGGCCTTCACAAGGCTTAACGCCTCCTCAGCCCGTTTATGGCCCGATTCGGCAAGCTCCAGATATTTCTCCGCCTCGTCCATCCGCTGGGCGGAAACGGCCCCGCTGTCAAACAGGGTTTTGGACCGTTCATAATCCTTGCGCGCCTTTTCAAGTTCGGCTGTCGCGTAGTCCACACCCGATTCCGCCTGTGCAAGCTCCTGTGGCCGGGCGCCCGCGCGAAGTTCCGCCAGCCTGAACTTGGCCTCCTCCATCCCTGCGGTGGCGGCGGCGGCAAGCCCTTCCAGCTCCGCGCTTTCCAGCCGTGCGATCACGGCGCCTTTTTCAACTTTCATCCCCTCGTCGGCCATAAGCGCCGCCACGCGTCCGGGGGTCTTGAATCCCGTGTCTATTTCCAAGACCTCCACGTTGCCCGAAAGGGCCATCGCCCCGGAGTTTTGGGATTTGCGCGATGCAAGGTAGGACCAGGCCGCAAACGTTACAATCAGCAATGCGGCGGCGGCGATTATGATCTTTTTTGCCATGTCAGCTTTCCTTTCCGTTGGAGCCTCCGATGGCCCGGCGAAGCGCGGCGACGGCGATGTCCCTGTCAAAAAGCGCCTGCAGATAGTCCGACTCCGACCGGAGCAGATAAGCGTTCGCGTCCAGCACGTCGGCGGAGATTCCCGCCCCGGCGTTGTACTTCAACGTTTCTATCCTCTGCGCCTCGCTGGCCGCGTCCACGGCGGATTTGGCCGCCTCCATCCGTTTGGCGGCGTTCTCTATGGCGTATTGCGCTTCCTTCACCTCACGGACGATATTGATGCGCGCCCCCCGTTCGTCTTCACGGGCCTTTTCCAGTTCTTCGCGTTCCTTGGCGGTCTCGGCGCTAATGGCCCCGCCGTCATAGAAAGGGAGGGTCATTTTAAGCGACGCGTTCCAGTTTTCATTGAACGCCAGCGCGTCCCCGGCCCGGCCCGCGTAATCCGCGGAAAGGGTGAGGCTCGGCAGGCGTTTCGCCCCGGCCATGCTCACCCGCTCCTCGGCTATTTTCATCCGGGCGCGCGCGGCGGCAAGCTCCGGCCGGTTCTCAAGGGCAAGGGTGACGGCCGTATCCCCGGCGGGGTATTCGGGATTGCCGTCCGTTTCACCGGAGATGGATATCTCCAATCCCGGATCGTCCACCCCAAGAAGGGCCTTTAAAAACTCGTGGGCGCTTTTAAGTCCGTTCTCCGCCGTCAGCAGGCTCTGGACGGCGGAGGAAAGTTGCACGTCCGTCTTCAAAAGGTCGAGCTTGGCGGCGGTACCGGTCTTGTAAAAAAGCTCCGCGTTGCGTTTGTGCCCGGTGAGCCTTTTCACGTTGGACTCGGCCGCGTCCACAAGCTTGTTCAACTGCATGATCTTGTAATATGCGCTGGTGACGTTGAAGATCACGTCCTCCACACCCCCCTTGTAGAGTTCCTCGGACATGGTCTTTTTGAGCATGGCGGCGTTGACGTTTCTTTCAAGCCTGCCCCCCCGGTACAACGGAAGGCTAAACGACGCGCCAGCGTCATACACCGGGTTTTTAAATTCGGGAAAGCTCATAGGCTCGCCCGGCAAAATGCTGATGGGGGTCAGCGGCGAATAATACCTGCCTCGCGTGGCGGCGGCGCCAAGGTCTATCCTCGGCCCCTTTTCGGCCTGGGCCGCGTTCACCTGGTTTTCGTCTATGCGTATGTCCGCCCGCTGGGCGTTCAAACGGGGATTGTGGGAAAGGGCGTAGTCCACCGCCTGCCGCAGCGACAGCCCGTCCAACTCCCCGGCCATGGCGGTGACGCCGGATAGCGCCAAGATGGCCGTAGCAATCGCAAAACGCATGGACTTGCCTTTCACAGCCGGTCACGCCTCGTTATAAAAACTATTATGGACGATATCCCCTGGCCCGGTGGAGCATATATATTATCCCCTTTCCGGGCATGGGTGGAACAGGGCTATTTTACATCCGCCGCCCGCCCCCCTGTGTCGTATAATTGATGCCAAGAGGCGATGCGGCGGTTCTGAATCATTTTTATAATGGACCTGCTTTCCATGCACAACATCGAAGCGGTAATAAAATATCACGACCTGAGCCGCCACCGCATCACTCGCTATGCGGACGGCCCGGGCCATCTGGACTGGGACACGCAGCCAAACCCGGTCCGCAATTTCACCGGCGCGCGGATTGTCAATCTCCCCCTTGCGGCCAAACATGCCGGTCATCCGTACTCCTCCATGTTCGGGATTGAGAAGGCGGCGTCCGCCCCCCTTGAAATGAAATGGCTGGCGGCGCTTTTCGAGTTGTCGGCAGGCATATCCGCATGGAAAAAGTTCGGGGAGAGCAAATGGGCGTTGCGGTGCAATCCCTCCAGCGGCAACCTGCACCCCATCGAGTGGTACGCCGTCACCGGCGGGATGGCCGGGCTTGCCGCCGGGGTATATCATTACGACCCGTATATGCATGCCCTTGAACGCCGATGCGCTCCGGCTGAAAGTTTTAAAGATTCGGCGCCGGATGGGAGTTTCATCACGGCCTTTCCTCCATCCGCTGGCGGGAGGAATGGAAATACGGCCTGCGGGCTTACCGCTATTGCCAACTGGACGCGGGGCACGCCATCGCCGCGGTGCGCATCGCCGCCGAGGCCATTGGATGGCGCGCAAATCTTCTGTGCGAACCGGCGGACAATGATGTGGCGATGTTGCTCGGGCTTTCCAGGCAGGAAGACTATGGGCAGGCCGAGCCGGAGGAGCCGGTGGGGCTTATGCTTGTCACCGCTGGAAACAACATCGGCGGCGTGGACGCTAAAGCGGTGGAGTCGCTGGCGAAGATCGCGGCGGAGGGGAATTGGAGCGGCGCGGCGAATGTATTGAGCTACGGCCATGAGTACACCTGGACGGAGGGGGACAAGGTGGAGACCGGGTGCGTCAAGCCGGTCACCGTGGAGACGCCGTGGAGCGCCCCGGCCATCGGCGCCGTCCAGCAATGCGGGTGCGACGACCCCGCGGCGGATGTGATACGCAAACGCCGCTCCGCCCAGGCGTTTGACGGGAAGACGGTGATGCCCGAGGAAGTATTCTACCGCATGCTGGACGCCACACTGCCACGCTACGGCGCCCCCCCGTGGGACGCGCTTTCGTGGAGCCCACGGATACACCTTGCGATGTTCGTGCACAGGGTGGAAGGATTAGTCCCCGGAATTTACACTCTGCTCCGGCGCGAGGGGGTGTTCCCGAAACTGCGTTCGGCCATGCTCCCGCAGTTCGACTGGATCAGGCCGGACAACGCTCCGCCCCACCTGCCGGTGTTCCGCCTGGCCGCCTCCGACGAGCGGCGCATGGCCCAGATGGTGTCGTGCCATCAGGACATCGCCTCCGAAAGCGTGTTGAGCCTGGGCATGCTGGCCGAATTTGGCTCAAGCCTGACACAGGGGGCGTGGTGGTATCGCAGGATGTTCTGGGAGGCGGGGATGGTGGGGCAGGTCCTTTACCTGGAGGCGGAGGCGGCGGGACTGCGGGGGACTGGCATCGGCTGTTTTTTCGACGACTCTTTCCACGAGCTATTGGGGCTGCGCGGGACTGATTTCCAGAGCCTGTATCACTTCACCGTCGGCGGCCCCATCGAGGACACGAGGCTGGACACCCTCCCGCCGTACTATCACCTGAATGGGCGGTAGCGAAGAAGCCCCGGACGGAGCCTACTTGCCCGGCAAACCGGGTGTTTCGACCATTATCCGGTTGATCACGTCGGCGAAGGCCTTTATGTTCTGGTTGCCGTTGTCCATCTTCAAGTACGCAAAGACCTGTCTGCCGTCATCATCCCGCAATCCGGGCACTGATATGCAAATAAGCGACTGCGCGCAGGACTTGCGGTCGTCGTCCCCTCCCCCTTTCTTCGCGGCCTCCGGGGAGAATAGTTTATAGAATACGACAGGCTTCCCCTTGGAGTCCCAATAGTCCTTGTTGAATATCTCGGTCAATTTTGTCAGCGCCGCGCCGGGGAGGGGAGTCAGCTTGATTTTGACCCTGCCGGACTGATCGCCCGCGTCAAACTCAAGCCCCTCTATTTTGGACACGCTGATGGCTGTCCCCAACTCTTTATGCTTGACGTACTCCTCGAAAATTATCTTCTCCTGCGCCAGGACCAGAGCGCGTTTGTTTTCCAATATGGATTCATCCAGCGGTATCGTCTCGCGCTGGGCGGCCTTTTCCGGTTTTAGAGGTTTTTCAGCGTTGCCGATGCCAGGGGAGAAAACAAGCAGGGCAATTATTGGAAAAAATATTGCGCCATTTATTTTCAACATTAGTGCCTGTCCTTTATTTTGCCGATCACCAGTTTTCGGCGGTTATTGATGAAAAACCGCCAATTAATATAGAAAACATCTTAGTTTCGCCAAAAGCGCTTGTCAATGCCATGTAAACCGCAAAGAAAATAAAGTGTTTTAATATGTGGCATTTCATACAAAAACTATGGCAGCGGAACTTATATCCTCCTTCGAAGCAACTCGTCCATCACCACGGACGGCAGAATCCTTTTCGCCAGCGCCGCGCCATAGGTCACCCGCGTGACGTAATAGCGAATCTTCGGCCTGCCGCTTTCCACCGCATGTATCAGCTTTTCCACCACGGCCTCCGGCGGAAGGGTCCCGCTCATTCCCGGCCCTTCGCTGGTGAGCCGTTCTTCCATTTTCCGGTATGTCTGTCGGTGATGGCTTTGCGCCGGGACGATATGTTTCTTGAACGCCTCGTATGAGTTTTCCCGGAAATTTGTGTATATCGGCCCCGGTTCGATGAGGGATACTTTTATGCCGCTTCCCCAAAGCTCCAGCCTTAACGTGTCCGTAAAACCTTCCAGCGCGAACTTGCTGGCGTTGTACGCTCCGCGCATGGGCGCCGCCACAAGGCCGAGCACGGAGCTGTTCATAACGATCCGCCCTTCGCCCCGGGCGCGCATGGCTGGGATGACCAGGTTGGTAAGCTCCATGGTCCCGAAAACGTTTGTCTCGAACTGTTCGCGGATGGCGGCGCGGGTAAGGTCCTCCACGGCGCCGGGCTGGCCGTATGCTCCGTTGTTGAAAAGCGCGTAAGGCGCCCCGCCGCATTTTTTCATCACCGTATCCACGGCGTTTTTTATCGAACCGCTGTCCGCCAGGTCGAGCGGAAAACTTTCAAGGCCCATGGAGGCGAGCTTTTCGACGTCGCGCTGTTTTCGCGCCGTGGCGAAGACCCTGTGGCCACGCTTTGAAAGTATCTGCGCGGCGCACAGCCCGATGCCCGATGAGCAGCCGGTGACAAGTACGGTCTTCATGGCGCTCCCGCCGGTTTCCATCAAAGCAGGTTGTATTTGACGATGCAGTACAGCGCCCGGAAAGCGTCCTTGATCCCGATCTTTTTCCCTTCCTCGTACGTCCTGCCGTGGTACGAGATGCCAACTTCGTATATCGGTACCCGCAGCCGCGACATTTTGGCGGTGATCTCCGGTTCGAAACCGAAACGCTTTTCCTCGATGCGGATGCGCCTTATCACATCGGTCCGGAACACCTTGTAGCAGGTCTCCATGTCGGTGAGGTTCAGGTTCGTGAACATGTTGGACAGAAGGGTGAGCAGCTTGTTTGCAATCATGTGCCAGAAGAAAAGCACACGGTGAGGCCTGTCGCTGATAAAGCGGCTTCCGAACACCACGTCCGCCTTGCCGGAAAGTATCGGTTCCAGAAGATGCGGATATTCCCGGGGGTCATACTCCATGTCCGCGTCCTGGATGATGATCACATCGCCCGTCACCTGGTCAAAGCCTGTCTGCAGGGCAGCCCCTTTCCCCTGGTTGACGTCGTGGCTGGCGGTCCTGATCCTGGGGTCTTCCTTGATAAGCTCCTCGATTTTACCCTTGGAATCGTCCCGCGAATGGTCGTCCACGATGATAAGTTCAAGGGTGTGCTCTTTCCATATGGGAAGCGCCATCACGTTTCTGGCGATGGTCTGGATGGTATTTTCCTCGTTATAACAGGGGATGACGACGCTGATCTTCAAAAGAAGTCTCCACAATGAACATGTTGAAAATCATACCGCAAGGACACAGTGGAGATTATAAGGCATAGCGGTATTAACGCAATAAAAGAAGCGTCCACTTGAATCATTATGCAGGGGCAGACCTGTGTGTCAGCCCCAATTATTAGGGGCGAACACGCAGGTTCGCCCCTACGGATTTTAGTGTCAGCCCTGGATTATCCGGCCGCTTCCTTGATCACCCGGTTTATCTCGCCGAGGATCGTTTCGCCGGGCATGTTGTGCATCATGGCGGTCTGCTCCACCGTCTCCGTCTTCTGCCCGGGGCAGGTGAAGCATGCGGCGCCGTAATTTTTCTCGAAAATTATTTTCGTCTCCGGATACACTTCCAGCAGGTTTCCTATCTGGGTCTTCAATGTGGCCATTTCGCCCCTTTTAATCTGGGCGCCCATGGGGAGAAAACCCTCCGGGTGGGCAGGCGCGGCAGGGGCGCCGCTTCCGGAGACCAGTTTTTTTCCTTCCAGCGCGGCGATAAGCTCAAAAAGGCTCCTGCCCGCCTTTTTCGCCGCCATCTCCAGCGTCACCATTCTGGCCACCGTCCCGCGCACCGCCGGGTTGGCCACGCTGTGCAGACCTTCCGCAAAGAACACCTCTTCCAGATGCGGCCACTTGTCGAGTATCTCCGCTATTTTCATGGAGGGCGCCACCTTTACCGGCTCGGCGGGGGGTTCCTGCGGGGCGGGGGGGACTTCCAGCGTCACCACCGTTTGAGCCTCTGGTTCTTCCTTTAACACGCCAAGGATGTTCACCACGAAAATGAGTATGGCGCCAGCCTCCACAGCGGAAAACAGCCCGAAGAAAAGCCGCAGCGGCCCCTCGCTCCAATACGCCCCCAGAATGTAAAACGCCGCCATCCCCCAAAGCCCGATGTTCGCCATCCAGAACTGCACAGGTATCAGCGAAGGGTAGGGGACAGGCCGTGCGTTAAACCTTGGCAGGATGTGGTAAGCAACGCCGTATATCATCATCGCCATGAATCCGAGCAGCATCACATGGACGTGCACGAACCGCAGCTGCTCGCGCGCATGCTCGAAAAATGAAAGGTGCGCGCCCAGGAACACCCCGGCCGCTATGTAATATAAAGACGCTTTAATAAAAAGCTTCGCGCTTTTGTCCATCGGTATCACTCCATCCTTCGCCAACTCGCAGCGCCGGCATCCTGCCGGCATGCCGCCACAACATTAATCATACACTCAAAGATAAATTGAGTTACAATCATAAGGTTATGATTTAAATCATAACGGCGCGTGTGGCCAGTGGATATTTACAGATAATTTGCCGTATTTGCCTTAGTTCATAAATACTATGCCAGATCATCTCTCCAAGTCAGCATTGTTCGCGGCGTTGCCAAAGAGCTGCCTGGAGTGGCTTTCGGGAAAAACAGTGTGGAAACAGTTCCCGAAGGGCAAACGGCTGTTCGCCGAAGGCGACCCGGTGGAAAACGTTTATTTCATAGACAGCGGCGCCGTGAAGCTTGTGAAAGAATATTCCAGCGGCAAGAACGCCATCCTCGGAATGATGGGGCCGGGGGCGCTGGTGGCGGAGGTGGCGGCGGTGGACGGCAAGCCGTATCCCGCCACCTGCGTTGCGATGGAGGACTGCCGGGCAGGCGCCATACCCGCGAAAGTGTTCGTGGAGCTTCTGCGAAAAGAGCCGGACGTGGCCATTAAAATAATTTCCAGCGTGGGGGGCAAGCTGCGCGAGCTTACCTCCAACCTCGGTTTTCTGGCGGTGCAGACGGTGGACAAGCGGCTGGCCCGTTTCCTTTACAAGCTGGCGCAGGACATCGGCGAAAAAAGCGGCAAGGGATGCCGCATATCCCTTGGCATGACAAGGAAAGACATCGCGGAGATCATCGGCACATCTTTCGAGGTGGTGGAGCGCTGCCTGAAAAAAATGCGGGATGACGGGCTTATCCAGGTGGACGGCAAGAAAATCGACATAAGCGACCTTGGCAGGCTTGCCGGGGTGTTCGAGGACTGAAGCTGCGATGGCGCGAAGGTTGGCGGGTGTTTCCCCGTTAAAATCGGCGGTCATGGGGGCGGTTTTCTTTTCCGCATGGTTCGCGGCGGAACTTGCCGCCTATTCCGGATTCGAGGTGATGGGGGAGACGGACAACACCATAAAGTCCTTCGTCGAATCAAACTATTTCTGGTTCAACATCTTTTATCAGGCGGCCATATTCTTTGCCACGGCAATTATCGGCGCCGCCGCGGGTTTTCTTTCCGGCCGTCTGGCCGGGCGGGTTGGCGGGGGCCGCGTGGTGGCGTTCGGCCTTCCTCTTGCCTTATGGTTCGCCGTCCAGTTAAAGCTCCTTGTCATCCAGCCCCAGTTTTTCGACGGTCCGTTTTTAGACAAGCGCCCGTTGCTTTCCAAAATCGTGTTCTGGCCCACGATGTGGCTTGATCCATCCGTGGCCCAGATAATTGTGATGGCCATTATAGCCATGCTGATCGCGGTCCCGCTGATGGACGCCGTTAAATGGCTGTTCGCGAAAAAAGCCAGGGCCGCCGCCGTCTCGATCCTGGCGGTGGTGATTTTCGCGTGGAACGCCGCATCCGCCTCCATCGCCCCCGCGCAACGCAATGCCAAACGCAACGTTGTGCTAATCGCGCTTGATTCGCTCCGGGCGGACCATCTTTCCATCAACGGCTACGGACGGAACACCACCCCGGTGATGGACTCCATCGCGCGCAAGGGGGCCTTCTTCCCGCATGTGATCGTGGACCTGCCACGCACGTTCCCAAGCTGGGTGTCCATGATGACCGGGGTATATACCACCACCCACGGCGTGCGGCACATGTTCCCCACGGTGGAGCAACGCCAGCTGACGCAAAAGCCGCTCCCCAAGGCGCTGCGCGAACAGGGGTGGCAGACGGCGGTGGTCTCCGATTTCGCCGGGGACATTTTCCCCCGCATAGATTTCGGGTTTGACACTGTGGACACCCCGGACCTAACCTTCGGCCAGATAGTCAGGATGCGAAACCTGGAGATACATCCGGCGTCGCTGGCGTTTTTGAACAACGCCGTGGGATTCCGGCTTTTCCCCGCCATAAGGGAACTGGCGTACAACTGCGACCCGAAAGTGGTGACAGATAGGGCCATCGGCGCCATGAAGTCGTTCAACGGGGACAGACCGTTTTTCCTCGCGCTGTTCTATTCGGCCACACACATACCCTATTCCGCCCCCGGGCCGTATTACAGGAAGTTCACCGACCCGGCCTACGACGGGCCGCACAGGTTCCAGAAAAAGAACATGCTCATGAAGACGGACGTGGAGACGGACGCCTCCGTGCGGCAGGTGAAAGACCTTTTCGACGGCAGCCTTCTGGCCACCGACGCGCAGATCGGCCGTCTGCTCGACGCGCTAAAGGAAGCCGGATACGCGGACAACACCGTGATCGCCATCACCGGCGACCATGGCGAGAACTTCTTCGAATACCGGGCGGAGATCGGCCACGGCAACCATTTGCGCGGCCCCCACGCCGTCACAGTGCCTCTGGTATTGTACGCGCCTGGAAACGATTTCAAGATAAAGCGTGTGGAGCCGCAGGCCAGGATGATTGACCTTGCCCCAACTCTGGCGCAGCTTGCCGGGGCGGCGGAATTTTCCACCACTGGCAAATCGTTGGCGCCGATGCTGGCCGGAGAAGAAACGGAAAGCAGGCTGGCGTACTCTGAAAGCGGCCTTTGGTACGTGGACGAGGGGCCGTTTTTCTTCCAGAAACAGCGCATACATTATCCAGGCATCACCCAGCTTTGCGAGATAGACTTCGACTGGCGGGAGGAAGTGGTGATAAAAAAGCGGTACCATCCGCTGGCCGTCACGGCAAAACACAGGATGGTGTCCGACGGCAAATACAAGATTATCGTGATGCCCACGGAAAAGGGGGTGGTGACGGAGCTTTATGACCAGCGGGACGACCCGGAGGAGACGCGGGACATTTCGGCGCAAAATCCGGCGGCTCTTTCGATGATGATGGAAAAGTTCCGCGCGCAGGTGAAGAACCCCTCCCAGACCGCGTTTTACGGCGGATACGTTTTCAACAGGATGGACTTTGCGGAGTGAGGCTTATTAAAAGTCTCGCAAAAGCCGCTGTGGCGCTGGTCCTGGCCGCATTTTTCCTCTGGCTTGCGTTCTTTCTCGTTTTCGCGTTGCCCAATCCGGCCAGGGTGGCCGACCCGCTGGAGATTATAAAGGACGCCGCCCCGCGCGATAAGCCCGGTCTTGCGATTTATCGGGACCTGATTTTCGATCTGGACGGCGCCCGGGTGGACGCTCCAAGCCTGCCCATAGGCCTTGGCGCCATGAAGGGGACAGATTTTTTCGCCGAATATCCTTTCGCCCATCTTGCCAGGCGCGCCACCATGGCCGTGAGCATGACCCAGGGCAAGCACGCCATGTTCCTTGAACAGCGCAACGCCATATACATGCCCACGCCAGCATCCGTCACGTTTGACAATGTCTTCATTCCCCAAGGCGCGTCCCTTTCATTCGCCACATCCATGATGAGCAGGCTAAACGGCGGCGCCATGCCCCCTGTCACCTTCAAGGTGACGGTCAAGGAAGCGGGAAGCGGCGCGGTGGAGCTTTTCGGCGGGACGCTAAAGCCGGAGCCCGAGTTCCCATACAGCGAGACAGATTTCTGGTATCACACCATCCGCAAGTTCATCCGGATAGACAGCGGATTCTGGAATGGCAAGTGGTATGCGCATAACATTGATCTTTCCCGGTTTGCAGGCAAGAGTGTGAGCCTGACATTTTCGGCGGACTCGGCGGGCGCCTTGTCCCACGGCTTTATCGGCAATCCCCGGATTTTTGCGCCGGACGCGGACAAAAAGCCGAACGTGATTGTGGCGGTGATGGACACGCTGCGGCCCGATTTTATCGGCGCGAACAATCCGGAGGCCGCGGGGCTGACCCCCAATTTCGACAGACTGGCGGCCGAAGGGGCGGACTTCGTCCATAACAGGTCCCACGGCAACTGGTCTCGCGGCTCGTTCGCCTCCATTTTCACGGGCCAGCTTACCCCCGCTTTCGGGTTTGCCGACAGGTGGAGTTTCGGGCGGGAGGAAAAAGCGATTTACAACAAACGCGGCGTCCCGTCGCTGGCCGACGAGTTCCGCAAGAACGGATACACCACCATATCCGTGGGCAACAACCCGTTCGTGTACGATGGCAGCGGCGTCGGGCTGCATCTGGGTTTCGACCAGGCGATAGACATCCAGCGCGAGCCGTATGACACCGATTTTTCCACAGCCGAAATGATACGGTGGGTGAAGGAAAATAACGATAAACGGTTCTTCATGATGTTCACGCTCAACACCGCCCACAGCCCCTTCCGCCCGCCGCTGAAGTACTTTGCGAGGGGATTCAAACGGGATATGAAACTGTTTCAAAATCCGCAGGCGATGTTGTTCCGCGGGGTGGCGGCCTATGCCGACGAGTATTTCGGCAAGTCCATTACGGCGCTTGAAAAATTGAAGCTGCTCGACAACACCATAATCGTCCTCACCGCCGACCATGGCGTGGTGCTATACCGCCCCGGCGCGGTGAAGGCGCACCCGAAAGGGGAATACGAGTGGTTCGCCGCAACCCACACGCATACGTTGTATGAGGAAGAGTCCCGCGTGCCGCTGATAGTGCGATATCCGGCAAAAATCCCCGCCGGCAAGGTATATAAAGCGCCCAGGGGATTGATAGACATCGCACCTTCGATGGTGGAGCTTGCCGGGATAGATTCGAAAGTTGACTGGCCCGGCGTCAGCTTCGCCCCCCAGGCCACGGGGAAGGGGGGTGAAGTATCTATTGACCGCGTGATCACCGCCGAAGGGGAGCAGGTGTGGTCCATGCTGACAGCCGGCGGCTTCAAATACATCCGGCGCGGCCTTGCCATGCCCCGAATTGTGGACACACCCGGCGGCGCCCCGCGCTCCATCCGGGAGGAGGTGTTCAATATCATCGCCGACCCGCATGAGACGCATGACCTTTCCGGCGGCGATCCGAAACTGATGTCGCGTCTGCGGGAGGAGTTCGCCCAAAAATATCCGGCGCACCTCCACATATACAAAATCGTGGCACGGGGGGTGGACAAAATGAAGAACGTCTCGCTGGATATCTCCACGAAAGGAAAATTCATTTTTCTGGACACCGTGCCCGCCGAGGGGAACCCGAATTTGAAGATGGAAGTAAAAGAGAACGGCGGTTCGGCGCGGACTGTGAACCTTTCCGGCATAGGCAGCGTGGCCAGGGTGTTTTTTGAAGTGTCGCCACCAGATGCGCCGGTGACGATAATTGCGCGGGATGAAAAGGGGGGCAATCTCCCGGCGGGCTCTGTGCGGCTGGGCCCGGTGGCGTTGCCCGCCGATGGTGAGGCTGTGACGATGAACGCCGGGCGCGAAAACTTTTATATGGTGGACACGGAACGGCTTGTGGACGAACGGGCCACGGCGGACGGCGTTTACATCACCCTCATCCCATTCGCCAAATGGCGCTCCGACGTGGCGGAGGGGGTGAAGCTGGACCCGGAACTCGAATCGCTGATGAAGAAGTGGGGGTATTTGTAGGGGCGGACCCATGTGTCGGCCCCAATTATTAGTGCGAACACGCAGGTTCGGCCCTAAACGTTTTCCTCCAGCCAGGCGTGCTCATCTGTTTTGCTTTCGCCTCCGGGCGGGGCGGGCTTGGCGGGAGTGTTTTTCCCCTTCGCCCCTTCCACCACCACAACAAGTTCCTGCACGATCCCTTCAAAACTCCGGGCCTGGTCTTTCAACTGTTGCGACGCGGCGGCGGTCTGCTCCGCCGTGGCGGCGTTCTGCTGGGTGACGTCGTCCATGTGGCGTATGGCGGTGTTCACCTGGTCCACGTTCACAGCCTGGTCCCGCGAGGCGTTGGTGATGTTTTCCACCAGCGCGGCCACCTCGTTGACGTTGCTTGTGATGTCGTTCAACGCGCCCCCGGCTTTCAGCGCCGTATGATGGCCGTCTTCCACCCCTTTGGCCACGTTCTGCACACTGGCGATTATGTTTCCCAGCGTGGTTCCCGCCTTTACGGCGGCGTTATTCCCCTTGCCGACCCGCTCTATCACCTCGTCAATGATCGTGGAGGTCTCCTTGGCGGCGTCCGCGCTGCGCCCCGCCAGGTTTCGCACCTCCTCGGCCACCACGGCGAATCCCTTGCCCGCCTTTCCGGCCCGGGCCGCCTCCACGGCGGCATTGAGCGCCAGAAGGTTCGTCTGGAACGCTATTTCATCTATCGCCTTTATGATCTTGCTTATCCTTTCGGTGGAGACGAGCAGCGATTTCATCGCCTCGGTCATCTCGCCGATGTCTCCCCTCCCGTTTTCAGCCTGGCTGCGGGAGCCGCCGGAAAGGTCCTTTATCCGGTCCATCGTCACAAGAAGCGCGTTCATCAGCGAAGAGCCGTCCTCCGCCTCGCTTTTCATGTTCGTAACGTGGCTGTTCACGTTGTCCGCGTCCTTCGCGTTGTGGGCGGTCATGTCCGAGATCGTCTCCAGGCTCGCGGCGGTCTGCTCGAGCGCCACGGCCTGCTTGGTGGCCGATTCGGCTATGTACTGGCTGGCCTCCGCCACGTTGGACGCGGCGTTGTCCACGGATTCCGCGCTTTCGATAAGCTTCCCCATGGCCGAACGCAACGGACCGGTGATGTACCTGCCCACAAAAAAGGCCGCCATGCCGATAATCGCCACAAGCTCCACGATCAAAAGGCCGCTCATCCAGGCCGCGTCCACGTTGCGGCGGTGATCTATGGCCTGCATGGATATCGTCATGCTCACCGCGCCGTTCACCACTCCGGCCTTCCCCTCGTGGCAGTCCATGCAGTTGATCACGCCACCACGGTTTTCCGACATGATGAACGGGACCACGGCCCGGAATATCCTGCGTCCATCCGTTTCCTCCACCACATATTCCTTGACGCCGGTCGCCAGCACCCGCTTTTCCATCTCGTCCTTCGGGTGCTCCTCGGCCGTTCCCCCGCCAAACTGTTCGGCCAGCGCCTTGCTCCGGAAAACCCTGATTTCCTCAAGGCCGACGGTGGTGTTTTTCATAAGTTTGAAGAAGGACTCCCGCTCGCCGATGGTCCCCTGTATCATCATTGTGTTCAGGGAGCTTAAGACGGTCTCCGCAATGCCGTCCACGAAGGCCTTCATCTGCTCCGTGGCCTGCTCGTCGGCCCTGTTGAGCGAAAAAAGGATGTTAAAAGCGTAGAAAACACCCAATATCCCGGCAAGGGAGACCATGAGTTTTTTGCCGAGACCAAGACGGGTAAACCAACGGAACATATTTTCCCCCATTGCAACGTATTAAACAAGGGCCGGACGCCAGCCAGGAGATGAGATATGGAATGCCCGGCCCGATGGCCGATCATTGAAGCTGATTATGCCCCCGGTTATATTTGTTTGTCAAAATCTTTAAGGCCGGCAAACACTCTTTTAAAATACATATTTACCGGTTCCGGGAGATGGGGCCGGTTGATAGGCCTCGTGAGGTATTAAAAATCAGACCCGCCCCGGACGCGCTCTCAAACGTTGGCGGCCAGCCAGGCTTTTTCGGCCTTTGCCTTTGCGCCGTCCGGATGTTTGTCCGTTCTGGAATTGGCTCCGCCGGAGCCGTGGACCATCGTGATGAGCCGGCGCACTATGTCGTCGAAGCTTTTCGCCTGAGCGTCCAGCTGCTCCGCGGCGGCGGCGGTCTGCTCGGCGGTGGCGGCGTTCTGCTGGGTGACGTCGTCCATGTGGCTGATGGTGGTGTTCACCTGGGAGATGTTGGAGGCCTGGTCCATGGATGCGCTGGCGATCCCTTCGATGAGGGCGGCCATTTCCTTTATGTCCTGCGTGATTCCGGAAAGGGCCGCTCCGGCGCTTTGGGCCATGCGGTTTCCCTCCTCCACGCCGCTGTCCACCTTTTCCACGCCGGCGATGATGTTTTCCAGCGTGGCGCCCGCCTTGGCCGCCACGTTGGCGCCTTTGCCGACCCGTTCTATCACCTCGTCAATTATGGTGGAAGTTTCCCTGGCCGCCTGCGCGCTGCGCCCGGCCAGGTTCCGCACCTCTTCGGCCACCACGGCAAACCCTTTGCCCGCCTTGCCCGCCCGGGCCGCCTCCACCGCCGCGTTTAGCGCAAGAAGGTTCGTCTGGAAGGCGATTTCGTCAATCGCCTTTATGATTTTGCTTATCCTTTCGGTGGAGACGAGCAGGGATTTCATCGCCTCGGTCATTTCACCCATGTCTGCCCGGCCGTTTTCCGCGAAAGACTTCGAATCGTCCGAAAGCTTCTTGATCCGCTCCATCGTGGTCAGCAGGCCGGACATGAGCCTCGCGCCGTCCTCCGCCTCGCTTTTCACGTTGCCCGCATGGCTGTTCACGTTGGCCGCGCCAGCGGCGCTGTGGCCGGTGGTGGATGCGATGTTCTGGAGGCTCGCGGAGGTCTGCTCCAGGGCGACGGCCTGTTTGGACGCTCCCTCCGCCAGGGCGTAGCTGGACTTGGAAATCTCCCCGGCCGCCGAGGTGATCTGCGCGGAGCCTTCCGAAAGCGCGTTTATTATCCCCAACACCGGCCGGATCACATACCTTGTCACGAAAAACAGCACCGCCGCGAAAACCGCCAGCGCGAACAGCGAAAGCAGCGAATTTACGATGATGGTGTTCCGCGCCTGGGCCACGCTTTTCTCCGCCGCCGCCCCGGATATCTGGCCGACAGCCCTGGAAATGTCCAGCGCCGTCCCTATCGCCTTTGTGGAACGTTCTATCCACGCCGCGGCGGTCATCGGGTAGGGCGCCTCTTCCGCGCTGGCCTTGAATATCTCCAGCCGCGTTTTCTGGTAATCTTTCAGGAAATCCTCCTCGAACGCGCCTATGGCGGACCTAAGCTCCGGCGGGGCGGTGCTTAGATTCTTGACGGCGAGCGTCTGCGCCGCGGCGTATTCCACCACCGCGCGGAACGCCTTGAGTTTTTCCACGGCCTCCGGCGATATCTGTTTTCCGGACGATATGGCCGAGCCTATCTGCGCCCGTTCCCGTCCGGCGTATTCGGCCAGCGCCGCCACGTTGGCCCGGAGCGCCGCGTTGTAATACAAAACACCCTCTTTCGGATCTTCGGGGACGAACGCCGTGTTCCGAAGGCTAAACTCCGCGTCTATGTTCGCGGTGGCCTTTGCAAACCATTCGCCCTGCGGGACAGCCCTGCTTTTCACCGATTCCCTCAGCGATTTGACCTCCGCGCGGATATTTTTCCACTCGTCATACCGCGCCCTGAAATCCGGCGCAACGTAGCCGGCCAGGTATTTTTCGCACAATTCGCCGGCGGCGTCCGCCTCCACGTCCCCCTTCGCCCCGGTTTCGCCGAATTTCGCCAAAAGGGGCGCGGGCGGGTCCTGGGAGCTTATGATCGTGGCGCCGATCCCTCTTTCCAGAGCCTGCCAGGCCGCCGCGATGTTCAAATGCCCCGCCATCTCGTTGAGGATGGAATAGCGAACCGCCTCGCTCCTGTCGCCCAGAGCGCCTTTGACCAGGTAAATCGAAAGTCCAAGGCTTACCGCCAGCATCAGCGATATCATGCCGGTCAACTTGCTTTGCAGGCTTTTCATGGCGTCCTCTTTTTCTCTATGGTGAAAGGAAGTGAAAAAGTCAACCGCAGTTCCGCGGCCGCGGCCCCCATCGCCACATCGCGGAAGTTAAGATTTCACACGGCGGAAAACATAAGATAGATGACCGATGAATCTTAATGCACGGTTAAAATAATGTCATAAAACATTCCAAAAATAAAGGGCTCAATATTATTTGATCTTGTCTAAAAAGTGGGTTAAAATGAACGTTCTTGTAAATTTTTTCGGAGGTTTGGGATATGGTGGTCAAAGCGAAAAATTCCCTTGCCTGCAGGCATTGCGGTGGAGCCATGATAGACAGGTTTGATGAGCTTACATGCGTGATGTGCGGACGTCCGTACGCACACGTTTGCGATAATTGCAGGAATCTGGAGACTGAAAAACAGGTGGTTGGCGCATCCAGAAAACAGGGCAGGAAAGCCAGCGCCGCTTAAGCGGATTTTCAACCACAAATAGGCCGGCGGGGGGGAAAGACCCCGCCGGTTTCTTATTCCAAAGCCTCTCCCGCTTTCACCGGAGCGCTTATTCAACTTCACTCTGTTATACTTGAAAGATGAAGAAAGTTTTTCTTGTCTCCTTGGGCTGTCCCAAAAACAGGGTCGATTCGGAAAAGACCCTCGGCGCGTTGAAAAGGGCCGGGTTGCGGATCGTCACCGACGAGTCCCAAGCGGACATCATAATCACCAACACCTGCGGTTTCGTGGCGGACGCCAAGGAAGAGTCTGTGGACACCATCCTTGAAATGGCCCAGATTAAAAAAGACAATCCCAACGTTAAATTGGCGGTAATGGGCTGTCTTTCCGAGCGTTATCGCGACGAACTGAAGGCCAATATACCGGAGATAGACCATCTGTATGGCACGGCGGAACTGGAGACAATAATCGCGGACCTGGCTCCCGAAAAAGCCCACGCCGCCGCCGATCCGGACACCGGCTCCAGGATCATCACCACTTCGCGCCATTGGGCCTATCTGAAGATCGCCGAGGGGTGCTCCAACAAATGCACATTCTGCGTGATCCCTTCCATCCGCGGGCCGTACAAAAGCGTGGACATGGAACCGGTGGTGGCGGAGGCGGCCAACCTCGCGGCAAGGGGGGTAAAAGAGCTTGTTGTGGTGGCGCAGGACACCACCCTGTACGGGGCGGACCTGAAGATGAAAAACGGCCTGGCGTCGCTTTTGCGCAAGCTTGCCCAAATAGACGGCATCCAGTGGATACGGACAATGTACATGTATCCGGCGCTGATAAACGACGGGCTTTTGGATGTGTTCGCGGGGGAGGGGAAAGTTGTGCCGTATTTCGACATACCGCTCCAGCACGCCTCGAACCGTATATTAAAGAGCATGGGACGGCCTGAGACCAATTCGTCCATCCGCACCTTGCTCGAAAATATCCGCGCAAAGGTTCCAGGCGCGGCCATACGCACATCGTTCATAACCGGATTCCCGGGGGAACGGGACGAGGACTTCAACGAACTTTTGCGCCTGGTGGAGGACGCCCGGTTCGACCATATGGGCGCTTTCACATATTCCCCGGAGGAGGGGACCCCGGCCATTGACATGGAAGAGGCCGTGGACCCGGAGGCGGCGGCAGAGCGGCTTGAAATATTGATGCAGGCCCAGGCGGAGATTTCCGCCGGGACGTTGAACGGCAAGGTGGGCAAGGTGTACGAGATACTTGTGGACGATCCGAAGCCGGAGGAGCCGCTGCTCACCGGCAGGCTTGCCACCCAGGCGCCGGAGATAGACGGATGCGTGATTCTGGACGGTGTGGAGGCAGAGCCGGGGACGTTCATCAAGACGCTCATCACCCAGTCGTCCGAGTACGACCTTGTGGGGGTGGCGGCGTGATCCGGGCCGCGGCGTATTACCTGGGAAGGGCGATGCAGGTGATGGGGATGCTCACCGCGGCGGCGTCGCTTATCGCATTCTTCAACGTGGACGGCCAGATGGGGACGATGATGAAGCTTGCCGGGGCGGGGCTTGCGGAGTTTTATATCGGCTACGGGCTGATCGTGTTCGGCGGGGTCAAAGGATGAGTCCTTCAAACCCGATTGTGGTCCTTGTCACCGCGTCCGGCGAGGAGGAGGCGGCAAAGATAGCTGGGGAACTTGTATCACGCAGGCTCGCGGCGTGCGTGAACATCATCCCCGGCGCGCGCTCCATATACCGATGGGAAGGGAAGATTTGCGACGGGCGCGAGGCTTTGATGATAGTGAAGACCACGGCGGACAAGTTCACGCGGCTTTCGGAGACGGTGGCGGAGCTGCATTCGTATTCCACGCCGGAAGTGATCGCCATGCCAGTGACGGCCGGGTCGGAAAAATATCTTGGCTGGGTTTTCGATAGCGTTAAATCCGCGTAGCTCCGCTTCCCCGTGGCCGCCGGCCACGGTTCCTGATCGTAGCGCCGGCATCTTGCCGGCAATCGCTCCCGGATAAAACGGCGGGGCGCATAACACCCCGCCGCGTATAAATACAATACTAAGGTTCAGACGCGCTTTGCGTGGTCAATACGATCCCCAGCCTCGGCGCGCCTTTTTTTCCATCGCTCCGCCCGCGGGGGCGAAGACCTCGGCGGACTCTCCGCTTTCACCCCCGGGGCCGACCGCTGTGACGGCAAAATAATAAGTCTTGCCGATTCCCGGCCCCGGATGCGTGAAAGAATTGGCCTTCGCGCTATGCGTCATGGCGTCGGCCAGCGACCTGTAGCCTTTCACCGTCACCCCCGGTCTGGACGCCATATAGATGTTGTACGACTCGGCCCCCTTGACCGCGTCCCAGGCAAGCGTGATGGCCCCGCCTTCTCCGGCCGCCGCCTTCAAGCCAGTGGGAGCTTTAATTGAATCCGTTCCGGCCAGCGCCAGCCCGGACACGAAAATCACCGCCGCAAAAACGCCGATGATGGTTCTGATCGTTCTGATTGTGGGATTCATAGACACCTCCGTAATGGAGTTGTTTGCGATGGCCCTTTTGAATGGACCATTCCTTTTCTCAAGTTCCATTGTACCGCGCCGCCAATGATCTCGCCTCCAAAAAATTGCGTGTGCCAGGCTCTTTTGTGCTATATTTCCTCCTTAATTCAATATTTGTTATTTCAGTCTGACCACAGGGAGTCCCGATGACCAACAGTCAGGGAAAACCATCCGGCAAGGTCTTGATCGTGGAGGACTACGAAGCAGTCCTCCATTTGATGGAGCGCCGTTTGCAGAAAGACGGCCACACTATCATCACCGCCCAGAACGGCGTTGAGGCCATTGCCAAAATGTACGAGTTCGTCCCGGACGTGATCATCGCCGATATCAAGATGCCGGACATGGACGGGTTCGAGCTCTGCAGGAAAATACGGGCCGAAAGTTTCTGGAAGGACATCCCGTTCATATTCATAAGCGCAAAGGACGACCTGGACACCAAGCTTGCCGCCTTTGACGTGGGAGGGGACGATTATCTGACCAAACCTTTCCAGTTGGAGGAACTTGCGGCGCGCATCAGGGTGAACATGGAGCGGGTGAACAAGGTCCGCTACGAATCGGAGACAGATTTTCTCACCGGCGCGCTCAACAGGCGGGCCATGGACAAAAGGCTGGAGGTGGAGACCCGGCGCAGCGCGCGTTACGGCCATATGTTCTCCGTGGCCATGGTGGACCTGGACCACTTCAAGAAGTTCAACGACAAGATGGGGCACCAGGCCGGGGACGTGGCCCTGCGGCATGTTGCCGACCGGCTGATAAAAAGCCTGAGGGACATGGACGTGGTGGCCCGTTTCGGCGGCGAGGAATTCGTGGTGATATTGCCGGAGACAAAAAAGGACGGCGCCGCGCTGGCCATCGAAAGGATACGCGAAAAACTCTCGCAGGACCCCATTTCGTTAAACGGCAAAGGAGAGGCCAGCGTGACCATGAGCGCCGGAGTGGCCGGATTCCCGGACGACGGGAAGACCACTGTGGAGATAATAAACGCCGCCGACACCGCGCTGTACAACGCAAAGGCCAACGGCCGCAACCGCGTGGTGATAAGCCAGTAGCGTCCTGGCCGCTGGGCTCTTCCTTTTAGCCCCTTCCCCTGTTGACGCATCCTCCCAATAATAAATCTTGACTGGCGGTAACTATTTGAGGAAAATAACCTATTCTGACGGCTGGGCGCGTAGCTCAGGGGGAGAGCGCTTGCTTGACACGCAAGAGGCCGATGGTTCGAAACCATCCGTGCCCACCATGAGGGCCGCCGGAAAGTTTGCTGATTATTGACGGCCGGGCGCTTTGGCCCAAGGCGGTGCTGGACCGCCACGGCGGCGCGGCGGCCTTTTGTTCAGGAGTGTTTTTATAACAAAGTCGTTAAGGGTCAACAACCAGATCCGGTCGCGTGAGGTGATGGTGGTTGGCGCGGAGGGCGCCCAGCTTGGCGTTCTGCCAATAGAAGAAGCGTTGAGCCAGGCGTATGAGGCGGAGATGGACCTCGTGGAGGTGTCGCCGAACACCGTTCCGCCGGTGTGCAAGATAATGGACTATGGCAAGTTCAAGTACCGGCAGAGCAAGAAGGCGCACGACGCCAAGAAGAAGCAGAAGATAATAAAGGTAAAAGAGGTCAAGATCACGCCGGGCACGGAGGAGCATGACTACCAGTTCAAGCTCGCCCACGCCAAGCGTTTCCTGGCCGATGGCGACAAGGTGAAGATAGCGGTGTTCTTCCGGGGAAGGGAGATCACCCATTCCGAACTGGGGCTTAAGGTGCTAAAAAGGTTCGAGGAGGACCTCACCGAGTTTTGCGTGGTGGAGCAGGAGCCCCGGCAGGAAGGGCGCAACATGCACATGGTGGTGGCGCCCAAGAATCTGGTTGGTGAAGTTAAGAAGCCTAAAGCGGCGGACGAAGAGCCGTCCGGCGTGGAATAACGGATTTTTTAAGGAGTGATGGAAGGTGCCCAAGCACAAGACGAACAAGGGAGCGGCCAAACGGTTGCGGGTGACCGCCTCCGGCAAGGTCAAGCACAAGAAGGCGTTTTTGCGCCACATTCTGACGAGCAAGACAGCGAAGAACAAGCGGCAGCTGCGCAAGAGCGGCATGCTGGACGCGTCGGACGTCAAGGAGGCCAGACGCCTTCTGCCGTACATGTTTTAGGCGGCAGGTCTTAAAGGTTTACAATGGCGGCGTCAACTGCCGCATGTTTTATTTAAAGGTGAAGGAAAATGCCGAGAGCTACTAACAACCCTGCGTCCAGGGCCAGGCGCAAGAAAATGCTGAAGATGGCCAAGGGGTACGTCGGATCCCGTGGTTCCCAGTACCAGAAGGCCAAGGAGACTGTCACCCGGGCCCTCAAATATTCTTTCCGCGACAGGCGCGCCAGGAGGAGGGACATGAGGGGCCTTTGGATCGTGCGCATCAACGCCGCCGTCCGGGCGCTCGGGATGAACTATGCCAGGTTCATCGACGGGCTGTCCAAGGCCGGTGTGGAGGTGGACCGCAAGATTCTGGCGGATCTGGCGGTGAAAGACGCCGCCGCGTTCGGAAAGCTTGTGGAAATCGCCAGGGAGAACGCGGGCAAGGCCGCTGCCGCCTGAAATTTTTGAGGCTCCGGCGTTATCGCCGGCAAGCCGTCTGGAAGCGTACATAACAGGGGTTTACGGACCGCAACGGCCGTAAACCTTTTTTAATTTTCGGCGAAAAGGACGATGGGGGACATTTCACTTACCGGAAAGCTTGAACAGCTCAAGGCCAGTATCCTTGCGCAAATCGGGGCAAGCGCGGACGGCGCCACGATAGAAAACATCCGCGTGGCGGTCCTGGGCAAGAAGGGGGAGCTTACCGGGATGATGAAATCGCTTGGGAGCATCCCCCCAGCCGAACGGCCCGCCGCCGGGGCCGCCTTCAACGATGTCAAGACCGCCATAGAGGGCGCCATCGCCGCCAAACTTTCCGATATAAGAAAAAAAGAGGTCACCGAACGGCTGGCCAACGAAGAGTTCGACATCACCGTCCCCGGCCGCCCAATCGGCATGGGTCATTTTCACCCCATCGGCTCGGTGATGGAAGAGCTTATCGGCATTTTCACGAACCTGGGCTTCCGGGTGGAAGAAGGGCCGGAGGTGGAGACGGACGATTACAACTTCCGCATGCTAAACTTCCCGGACGATCATCCCGCGCGGGACATGCAGGACACTTTCTACCTCCAGAACGGCGCGCGGCTTCTGCGCACACACACGTCCCCTGTGCAGATACATTCGATGTTAAAGCACAAGCCTCCTTTCTCGGTGATCGCGCCGGGCCGGGTGTTCCGCTGCGATTCGGACATCACCCATTCGCCGGTGTTCCACCAGCTTGAGGGTTTCCATGTGGACCGGGACGTCAACTTCGGCCACCTTAAAGGGACGCTGGAGCTTTTCGTCCGCAGGCTGTATGGCAAGGACACAAAGCTCCGGTTCCGCCCAAGCTTTTTCCCGTTCACCGAGCCGTCCGCCGAGATGGACGTAAGCTGCGTGATCTGCGGCGCCAGGGGGTGCCGGGTGTGCAAAGGGAGCGGCTGGCTTGAGATAGGCGGCGCGGGGATGATAGACCCCAACGTGCTAAAGGCCGTGGGGTACGATCCGGAGGAGTGGACCGGGTTCGCCTTCGGATACGGGGTGGAGCGGATCGCGATGCTCAAGTACGGCATTGACGATATCCGCCTGTTGTTTGAAAACGACGTAAGATTCCTTTCGCAGTTTTAAGGCGCCATGAACATATCCTGTCTTTGGCTCAAAGAGCTTGTTGATTTTGCCCTCTCGCCGGAGGAACTGGCCGCCACGCTCACTGGCCTCGGGCTGGAGACGGCGCTACGGGACGACCGGCGCGGGTGGTATAAAAACATCGTCGCCGGCAAAGTGCTGGAGGTGACGGCCCATCCAAACGCGGACAAACTGCGGTTGACCCGGGTGGACGTGGGACCGCTGGGGGTCAAACGGATTGTATGCGGCGCGCCCAACGTGGCGGCGGGGCAGCTTGTGCCTGTGGCGCTCATCGGCGCGGTGTTGCCGGACGGGTTGAAGATAGAGCCGCGCAAGGTGCGTGGCGAGATGTCCGAAGGGATGATATGTTCCGAAGCGGAGTTAAAGCTTTCCGGCGGCCACGACGGTATCATGGTTCTGGAGGGGGATATAAAGCCCGGAACGCCGTTTTCGGATGCGTTCGAAGTGTGCGACACGGTGCTTGAAATCGACCTCACCCCCAACCGGGGCGACTGTCTTAGCATGATCGGCATCGCCCGGGAGGTGGCCGCCGCGACGGGTGGGAGCGTGAAAAGACCATCGGCCCAGATCGCGGAATCGTCCGACCCGGCTTCATCGAAAATCTCCGTCCAGATCGCCTCGCCGGAGCTTTGCCCCAGGTATGCTGGCAGGATGATAACCGGCGTGAAGGTGGGCAAAACACCTTTCTGGATGCGGCGCAGGCTTTCTGCGCTGGGAGTGCGTTCGATAAACAATATAGTGGACGTGACCAATTACATTTTGATGGAGACCGGCCATCCGCTCCATGCCTTCGATCACCAAAACCTGGAAGGGGCTAAGATCGTCGTGCGGCGCGCGGCGGAGGGGGAAAAGTTCACCACGCTGGACGGCAAATCGCACACCCTGACGAAAGACAACCTGCTTATCGCCGACGCGAACAGAGGCGTGGCCCTGGCCGGGATAATGGGGGGGCAGAATTCGGAAGTCACCGCCGGCACAACACAAATAATGCTGGAAGCGGCCTATTTCGATCCGGCATGCATCCGCAGGACGGCCCGGGCGCTTTCCATATCGTCCGAATCGTCATACCGTTTCGAACGCGGGACGGACGTGGATGGGCTGATATACGCCCAGGACCGCGCGGCGAAACTCATTGCGCAAACAGGCGGCGGCGCGGTGATGATGGGGAGGGTGGACGCGTATCCAAAGCCCATCGCCAGACGAAGCGTCACTTTGCGCTTTGCCCGGCTGAACAAGATTCTCGGGATCAGCGTTGACGCGGACGAAGCGGCGGGGATTCTCAACCGGCTGGAGATGCCGGCGGAAAAGCGGGACGCCGCCAGCGTCACCGTATCCGTTCCATACGCCCGTTCCGACATCGAGCGGGAGATAGACCTTATCGAGGAAGTGGCGCGCCACATAGGTTACGACCGGATTATCCCCTCCATCCCGCAGGTGGCGGTGAGCGAGGACGGCGTTTCACGCGGGCTTACGGAGCGGATGTTTGTGCGAAACCATCTGCGCTCGCTTGGGATGATGGAAGGATTCAGGCTCAGTTTCATCAATATGGAGTCGCTGGACAAGCTTTATCTTCCGGCGGACCACGGGGCCCGGGCTGCGGCGCCGCTGGACAATCCGTTGTCGTCGGAGTGGACCCATCTTCGCACCACGCTGATCCCCGGCATGGTATCCTCCATGCGCGGCGCCGATGACGCGAAGATATTCGAGATCGGGAAAGTGTTCATAAGCCGGGGCCATCAGGCGGCCCCGCTGGAATGGTGGTCTTTGTGCGGGGCGGTGACGGAGGCCATAAAGCCGGGCCTTTACAGCGGCCGGGCGGGCAAACGCGATTTCGGCGACATCAAGGGAATCGTGGAATCGGTGATGGACGCGCTGGGACATGGCGCGGACACAAGGTTCGTCCCTTCCGGGCATCCGTTCTATTATCCGAAGCGGCAGGCGGACGTGTCCGTCGGCGATCAGGTTGTTGGGCATTTCGGGCAGGTGCATCCGGACACGCTGGAGGCGTATGAAATATCCGGTGAGCTTTTCGTTTTCGAGCTGAACCTGGACGCCATCGCAATTATCGGGCCCGGCGTAAAAAAGTTTGCCCAACTTCCAAAATTCCCGCCGGTGAAAAGAGACCTGGCTGTGGTGGTGGATGAAAAGGTGACGCTGGCACGGCTCATCGAAGTGATCCGCGCCCATGGCGGCGCCGGTATCGCCGGAGTCACCCCCTTTGACATATACCGGGGCGAAAAGCTGGGGGAAGGGAAGAAGAGCGTGGCCTTCTCGCTGGAGATGCGCGCCGCGGGCCGCACCCTCACCGACGAAGAGGCGGACAAAGTGTTCGGCGCCATAGTGGCCGGGCTGGAGAAAGACTGCGCCGCGAAATTGCGGTGAGCGGCGGGTAAAATCTTTAGTAGCGCGGCGTCACGCCGGCAATTCAACGCTCACCGGGGTGTTGTAGCCCCGAAGGGCCGGTCACTTAGGTTTTTTCACGGCGTGATAGACCGCGTATCCGCCATACAGCGCAAGAAGCAACCCAATGATGAACTCCGAAAAAGATTGCGACCGGAGCGCCGCGTACAGCATCCATCCCCCTGCCGAAAGAAGCAGTATCCCCAGGATGACGGAGGCGGAGCCTGACAGCGCCCGCTTGACTGCGGATGCAGGGCTTTTCCTGCGCCCCTTCAGCTTGTGCCGCCACTTGAACTTTTCGTAAAGCCTCCGCAGCTTTTCGGCGATGGAAATCTTTCCGCTCAACGGTGACCCGCAGTAGGCGCAGGCGGTGTCCGTCATCTTGTGCGGCAGGCCGCAGGAGGGGCATATCTGGTATTCCACCTTGGTCCCTTCGGCTTTGCTCATATGCTCCCGTCCATTTCCGGTGGTTGGCCAAGCGCTTCCCTGACAAGGGATATACTCACTTTCTTGCCCGTTGTCAACGAATGGCGGTCTATTGCCTCTATCGCCGCGATCTGCTCTTTCGGATCGCGCGAAAGCCTCGTCAAAAGCCATTGCGCCACGTTCTCCGGAAGCTTCACTCCAAGATCCGCCGCCACTTTTATCAATACGGACACCCTTTTGCCGTCCCCCACCGGATTTACAGCCAATGCGTGGCCCCACAAAAGCCTTGTGGATAGGTGATCCTGGAACTTCCAATCCACAGGGGGCTTTGCGACAGCCGCCGCAAACCTTCCGCCGGACTGCACCACGGCATTATATAGATGGAACACCTGGTCTTCGGCGGCATTGTTCCCCTCGATAATGTCCAGGTTGTCCACGGCGAGGAAGAAAGCGCTCTCGAAATTTTGTATCCGGCCCTTCAGTTCCTCATATGTCGCCGCGGACTCCACCGCCTCCACAAGCGCCGCTCCGTCCAGGTAAAGGGACGCCTCTTCCCCGGCGTCTTTCGCCGCCATATCCCCCATCGCGCATAGAAGATGGGTCTTTCCAGACCCTGCCGCGCCATACACCACGAGACTTTTCACTGAAACATCCTCTCCCGTGGCGAAGGTCTTGCAGATACTTGCAGTATGGGCGTTCCGCTCATCCACAATAAGGTTTGCGAAGGTGTCTTTCCGGGTGGTTGGAAAGGGGAATCTCAGTTGCATAAAATATTGCCACTTGAATAAATACTTAAAATCTGTTGAAAAACTATAATGTTGCTTAAGTTTAAAGTGCCATTGCATTCCCCACAGGGGCGGCTTGGCTGCAAGGGTCGTGAAAACAATAGGTTATAATGTTGCGCGATAATGAGGCAATTTGTCATAAGTCGTTTAAAATTAATCCTTTCTTAACGTTCACCACATGGTTTTCCACAGCGATTTCCACAGCTTTTGTGGATGATTTTCACAGCGCAAACCAACCAGTGGCCCTCAACGAGAGTATATATCGCAACCGATTATTACACAGATCAAATTTTTCCTGAAAACAGCGGATTAAATTAAAAAAATAATGCCCGGCGGCAAGGGTTTTGATTTATTCATTTAACGGTACGCCGGGATGTCTGATATCATTCTTGTTTCGTAGGTAAATTATCGAGGTATGGACGCGAAAAATGGGAATGACGATCACTGAAAAGATTCTGGCCGCCCACGCGGGGGTGGATTCCGTTAAACCGGGCGAGATAATCAACTGCAAGGTGGACATCGCCCTGGGCAACGACATCACGGCGCCCATCGCCATAAAGGAATTCGAGAACGCCGGGGCCAAAAAAGTTTTCGACAGGTCGCGCGTGGCCCTTGTGCCGGACCATTTCGCGCCGAACAAGGACATCGCCAGCGCCGGGCAGACGAAAGCCATGCGCATTTTCGCCAGGACGCACGATATTGAGAATTATTTCGAGGTCGGCGAGATGGGGATAGAGCACGCCCTGTTGCCGGAACGGAATTTGACACTTCCCGGCGACGTCATCATCGGGGCGGACAGCCACACCTGCACATACGGCGCGCTGGGCGCCTTCGCCACAGGCATCGGCAGCACGGACCTGGCGGCCACGATGATCACCGGCAAGATATGGTTCAAGGTGCCCGAGACGATGAAGTTCGTCTTCAAAGGGAAGAAAAAGAACAAGTGGATATCCGGCAAGGACCTGATTTTGTACACCATAGGCAAGATCGGCGTTTCCGGCGCACTGTACCGCGCCATGGAGTTTACCGGCCCTATGATAGAAGATGCCACCATGGACGACAGATTCTCCCTGGCGAACATGGCGGTGGAAGCGGGCGCCAAGAACGGGATAGTGAAGGCGGACAAAAAGACGCTGGATTTCATCGCCGCGCAGGACACCAAGCCAGTGCGCGAATGGAAAACGTATGAGTCCGACGCGGACGCGGAGTATCACAGCGTGCTGGAGTTTGACGGGGCGGACATAGACCTGCAGGTTGCCTTCCCGCACCTGCCGGAGAACGCAAAGCCCATCGGCGAGGCCGCCGGGGTGAAGCTTGACCAGGTGGTGGTGGGCTCCTGCACAAACGGGCGCTTCGCCGATCTGGAAATCGTGGCCGGCATACTCAAAGGGCGCCATGTGGCCAAGGGTTTGCGGCTGATAATCATCCCCGCCACGCAGAAGATATATAAGAAGGCGATGAAGGCCGGCCTGCTGGAGACCTTTATAGACGCGGGCGCGGTGGTGTCCACCCCCACATGCGGGCCGTGTCTTGGCGGGCACATGGGGATTCTGGCGGAAGGGGAGAGATGCCTGGCCACCACGAACCGCAACTTCGTGGGCCGGATGGGGCATCCGAAATCAGAGGTATATCTGGCGTCGCCTGCGGTGGCGGCGGCCTCGGCGGTGACCGGGGTGATCACAAATCCGGACGACGTGGCCGGTTAGCAGGAGGAAAACAAGATGAGCGTATCAGGCAAAGCGCACAAGTTCGGTTCCAACGTGGACACCGATTTGATAATACCGGCAAGATATCTGAACACGTCCGACCCGAAGGAACTTGCAAAGCACGTGATGGAAGACGCGGATCCGGCCTTCGCGGGCAATGTGAGGGGAGGGGACATCATCGTGGCGGGGGACAACTTTGGGTGCGGCTCCTCCCGCGAACACGCGCCGATTGCCATCAAGGCGGCTGGCGTTTCCTGCGTCATCGCGCCGTTTTTCGCCCGGATTTTCTATCGCAACGCCTTTAACATGGGCTTGCCGATACTGGAGTGCAAAGAGGCGGCCGACGAGATAAAGACCGGCGACGAGCTTTCGGTGGACTATGCCACCGGCGTGATAAAGGACCACACCAGCGGCAAGACATACCAGGCCGCCCCCATTCCCCCGTTCATGCAGGAGCTTATCGCAGCCGGAGGGCTTATGGCCTACACGGTGAAACAGGCGAAGTAAGGGCGCCGGCGTCTCGCCATTCCCTTTCTCCCCCTTTGCAGGGAGGCCTTTCTAAATGCTGTCCGTGGGTGTTCTTCACCCCGGACTCCTTCACAGGCTAAGGACGACGGGATGAAGAACGGCCCCGCCGGGCAGGAAACCCCTTGCCGCCCCATGTGTTTACAACGTAAATACAATTATGTATAGTGGTTGCGTATACATGATGGAGGCGATGGCCAAATGGGGACAAGCAATGCGGCGGGGCGTGGTGAAACAATCAACCTGCGCGCCAGCCGCAAACAGAAAGCGTTGATTGACCGGGCGGCGGAAACGCTTGGCAGGAGCCGGTCTGATTTCATGCTCGAATCAGCGTGCAGGGAAGCGGAAGCGATCCTGCTTGACCGCAGGTTTTTTGCGCTCTCACCAGACGCGTTCGCGCGTTTTGCCGCCATGCTTGACAACCCGCCCGAAAGCAATCCGAAGTTGCGGCGGCTTCTTCATGCAAAGGCGCCTTGGAACCGTTAAGCGGAAGCCGCGGTGAAATAAGCCCTCCCGTTAAACTGTCCGCGGAGCATGACCTGTCCGGATTTGATTCCGGAGAACCGGTCCTGGATGAATGGTTGCGCCGCCGCGCTCTTCAAAACGAGGCGAGTGGAGCGTCGCGCACTTATATCGCCTGCGCCGGCAGGCGCGTGGCGGGCTACTATACCCTGGCGGTTGGCGCGGCCGCGAGGGTGGATTCGCCGGGAAGGGTGAGGCGTAACATGCCCGATCCTTTGCCGGTGATGGTGATAGGGAGGCTTGCGGTTGACAAGCGGTTTCAGGGCAGGGGCGTCGGGACCGGGTTGTTGCGTGACGCCATATTGCGCACCCTGCGGGCGGCTCAAATCGCCGGAATCAGGGGCATACTGGTTCATGCTATTTCAGAAGAGGCGAAGCGCTTTTATGAGAGCCTCGGTTTTTACCCCTCGCCAGTGGATCCTCTGACGTTAATGATCACTGTCGCGGAGGCGGTGAAGCAGGCTAAGTAGGGGGCAATTGCGGGAGGGTGGTTTTGCATTTTGTCATCCCGGCCGAAGAGCCGGGATCAGGACTTTTTGTAAGGGCAGACCTGTGTGTCTGCCCAATTATTATGAGGGCGAACACGCAGGTTCGCCCCTACGGCGCGATCCCGGATAGCCTGTCGGCTTCCAGGATGGCAAAGGGCTTTTTTTATTCCGGTATTCTGCGCCCGGCGCCTGGGGGATGGCCGAATTTGCGCCGGTATGCGTGGATGAAGTTGCTGGGGTGGGTGTATCCGAGCTTATGGGAGGTCTCCTTTACTCCCATCCCCTCTTTTATCATCTTTTGCCCACGTTCCAGCCTGTAATCCCGAAGGAAGCCGTGCATCGTCGTCCCGAACGCCTGTTGGAACTTTTGGTTTAGTTTCTTGTAATTCATGCCAGCCTCGGCGGCAAGCTCTATGAGAGACGGCGGATTGTCGTACCGCGCCACCAGCGAGTCCCGGATGTTGTTCAACTGCTTCAATTCCTGTTCGCCTATGGTATTTCCCTCACGGGGAGTCTGGTCTAGCATGGTGACCAGTTCCGAGAACATTTCCAGCGCCTTGGATTCCAGAAAAAACTGTTTGGCCGCGCCGCGATAGGGGTTCGCCTTCGTCTCCCGCGCGATCCGCAGGAAGGCGGGCAAGGCCGGAGCCTCCCAAATCACCCTTGTTTTGATATGATCGGCGGCCAGCTCCGCTAATGCAGGCGGCAATTTGATGTCCTTCAACATTTCAAGCCGCTCATCCCGCGAATAGGTGAAGGACGTCGTCTCGTACACTCTGCCCGGATTGATCTTCCATTCGGCCATGCCGTAGGGGTGGATGCCCATCATCGTGCAATGGCCCTGCACGAACCGGCATGTGTCCCCGTTCTCGAAAGTTATCGAGGACGATCCGCTGAACACCACCGTAATGCCCAGGCTGTCGCTGTCAACCGGACGGGTGATGTTCATCACGAAAGGTTCATCCCTGTTCACTTCTATCCGCGAGTGGGTCACCACTGCGTCTTTGGCCCGCCGGGGGATTATGTGGATGCTGGACTTTACGTTGCTGTCCGACGAAGTAAAGGTCGTCTCACCGTCAGTTGGGTGCTCCTCCCCCGCTGGATCGCTGTCCGCCCGCCCTATTTTGATGGAATACAAAGGCTTTTTTAAGTCCACGTTTCTCCCCGGCATGGATACAAGTTTCATTTTATGACACATATGGGCCGTATTAAAACAATTAAATCCATTTCGCACAAGTATTTGACCATATCTCACAACTCGACATGCTGGAAAATAGCCGAAGTTATTTGTCATTCCGGCTGCGGCGCGGCGCGGCCGAACGGCAAACGCGAGCCGGGATCAGGGCTTGGGGTTGCAAGTTTATTAATGTTTACGCAGAGGGGTCAATAAATGCGTGTCACACTATTGTCGTTGCTGGCTGTTCTCATATTGACCTTTCCGGCAAGCGCCGCCACCATCACCGTCACCGCAAACGCGGCGGACGCGCTAAACGGGGCGGACGGCAGTTGCGCCCTGCGCGAAGCGATCAAGAACATGAACGACGGGGCCGACACCTTCGCCGACTGCGCCAAGACCGGCGCCGCCTATGGCACAAGCGACACCATAAACATCCCGGCAGGGACATATACCAACGCCATCGCCGGGGGGATCGGTGAAGACGCCAACGCCACGGGGGACCTGGACATTCTCGCAAACGTCACCATCACCGGCGCCGGGGCCGGAAGCTCCATTATAGACGGCGGCGCCTTAGACCGGGTGATTCATATCGGCGCGGGGCGGACAGTTTCCTTCTCCGGGGTCACCATCCAAAACGGATTAAACGCCGGTGATGGCGGCGGCATTTATAACGGCGTCGCCACGCTCACCGTCACCAACTCCACCATCAGCGGAAATACGACGACCAGCAACGGCGGCGGCATTTATAACAGCTTGGGCGGCACGGCCACGGTCACCAACTCCACCATCAGCGGCAACGCGACAACCTTCGGCGGCGCTGGCGGCGGCGGCGGCATTTATAACGGCGGCAGGATCACCGTCACCAACACTACCATCACCGGCAATACATCAAACGGCTGGGGCGGCGGTATTTATGACGACGAAATTGGCACTATCACCAACTGCACCATCAGCGGCAACACGGCGGCGACCAATATTGGCGGAGGAATATTAGCCAACTTTAATGTCACCGTCATAAACTCCACCATAACAAACAACAGCGGCGCCGGAATTTACCGTAACTCAGGGATTGTCACCATATCCAACAGCATCATTGTCAATCAGGCCGCTGACTGGGATTGTTCCAATGGTGGATTTACTTCCAACGGCCATAACCTGGACAGCGATGGGACGTGCGGGCTTGGCGGGGCTGGGGATATTTCCAACTCGGCTCTGGCCAACCTTGCCGCGCTTGCGAACAATGGCGGTTCAACGCAGACACACGCTTTGCAGGTTGGCAGCGCGGCCATAGACGCTGGCGATTGCAACGGCGGGTCCGTCACCACAGACCAGCGGGGTTACACTCGCCCATCCGGTTCGGCATGCGACATCGGGTCGTATGAGTATGGAGCCGTGGCTCCAGTGGTGGAGGCGGGCTCTTCATCTTCATCCGCTTCCTCCACCTCTGGTTGCACGGACTATCACGCCACAAACTATAGTCCATCCGCCACATCCAATGACGGCAGTTGTATTTTCCCCGATCCTGATCTTGGCGACATTGGTTCGCAAACCGTCAGCTTCGGCCCAGTGGCGATATCACGAAGCTCCACCCAGACCATCGTCATAGAGAACGGCGGCGGCATCTCAACGTTCATCCACCGGGTGGACATATCGGGAACCGGATTCACGATTGTCAGCGACACTTGCACCAACCAGCCGGTGATACCGGGCAGGTCGTGCGAAATAGTGATCGCGTTCAATCCCGGAACCGAGGGTGATGTTACAGGAACTGTGGAGGTATGGACGAATAACTCCAGGTATTATCCATTGACCATTGCGTTGTCCGGCGCAAGTTCCGGCCAACCGCCCACAGAGCCAGCGCTGATGGCGCCAGGCGATGGCGAGACCATTACAGGGACATCGGTGACGTTGCAATGGACGCCGGGCCAGGCGCCGGACGGCGGCTCGGTGACCAACAAGGTCTTTGTATGCGAATCGGCGGACTTTACCGGATGTTCAGAACCAACGGCGACGGCAAGGTCATCAGGCGCGGTGGTTCCAGCGGCGTTTGTGGTGGTGATGGGGCTTCTGGCGCCGTTGGGGATGAGGACGCGGCGGGGGCGAACGCTGGCGATAGCGTTTTTACTCATCGCCGGTTCCGCGTTTGCCTCCTGCGGCGGCGGATCGTCCAAGTCCACCACCAGCGACAATTCGATAAAACAGACCGTGACCGGGCTTAAGCCAAGCACGGTCTATTACTGGAAGGTGACATCCGAGACCGCCACAGGCGCGGCGACCGACAGCCCCGTGAGGAATTTTACGACGGGAATGTAGGGGCGCCGCGCGCCGTGCCCGTACGAGGAAATGATCCCGGATAGCCGAGGACGGCTTCCGGGATGACGGGCGCCGCATTTATTATTCCCCTCCGCCGCCAACCTGATAAAATCCAACCGAATAAGCTGCAAATCACCGTTTGATCAGGGAAGGTGGACGGATATGACCTACGATTACGCCATCGCGGCGCTGATTGTATTGATGGGGGGAGCGGCGGTTCTTTCTGTCTCTTATCTGCTCAAAAGGCGCGAGGTGGACGCGGCTTTGCGTGGCCTTCATGCCGCCGCCATGATCCATGCCCTCCGGGAAAACGTGGCGCCGCTCCTGTTCTTCGCAGTGGTGTACGCCGCGGTGAAAAGCCTTTCGATCCCTCGTATCGAACGCCCGGTGGACATCGCCGCCGCCGCGTTTCTCGCTTTTTACGGCGCAAGGTTCGTCACGCAGGCGGCCTCGGCCGTGATCAGCGGGCGATGGGAGGGGGAGGCCCAGAGCGCCGCCCCGGGGGCCCTTGTCACGGCTGTGAAGATCGTGGTGTGGGGCTTGGCGCTTATCTTCCTTTTGAACAATCTCGGGTTCAACGTGTCCGCGCTTGTGGCCGGGCTGGGCGTCGGCGGCGTGGCGCTGGCGCTGGCTTCACAGGCGGTGCTTGGCGACCTGTTCAGCTACTTCGTCATATTGTTCGACAAGCCGTTCGAGGTGGGGGACTCCATAACGTTCGGGGAGACCTCCGGGGTGGTGGAGAAAGTGGGGGTGAAGACCACGCGGGTGCGCAGCGTCTCCGGCGAGGAGGTGGTAATCTCCAACACCGCGCTCATAGGGTCGCGCCTGTCCAACTTCAAGCGGATGGAACGCCGGCGCGCATTTTTCCGCATCGGGGTGACATACCAGACCGGGCGGGAGAAAGTGGCGCGGATCCCGGAGCTGATCGAGAGGATAGTCAAATCGGAGCCGAAGACGACTTTCGAGCGGGCGCATCTGGCGGAGCTGGGCGAATCGGCGATAGTGTTCGAGACCGGTTTTTACGTGGAAACGCCGGACTATGGCGAATACATGAATGTCCGCCAGCGGGTGAACCTGAAGATCATGGAGGAGTTTGAAAAACTCGGGATACAGTTTGCATACCCCACGCGGACGGTGCATGTGGACAGGGCGGGGGCGGAATAATAGTTTGAAACGCGGCGTGGCTACCGTTTTCCCGCCGCTTCGTCGAGCTTGTCCTTCATCTCCGCGCTAAGCTCCACAAGGCGGGGGTAGCGGGCGGCGAAGCCGGGCTCTTTCATCAGCGCCGGATTCAGGTACACAGCTTCCATAAGCCTGCTGGACGCTTCCGCCGGGGCGCCTGTTTCAAGGCAGGTGGCGGCAAGTTCGCACAGGACGCTTTGCCTGGTCTTTTCGCGCACCCTCTGGCCCAGCACGCTCAGGTACACCGAAGTGGCCACCTCCCCCCTGCCGGCCATGCGCAGCGTCGCGCCGTAGCGCAGCCCGGCGGTGACCATGTTTTCCACCACGATCTCCCTGTCCGGGATCCTGAATTTCAAAAGCTCCTGGTATATCTCGAACGCCTTGCCGAACTCCCCGTTCTTGCGCAGTTCCACCGCGAAGTTGTTGAACGCCGGGCCGGCGGAGCCGGGATCTTTTTCTGTCACGTCGCGGAAAATCTTCTCCGCCTCCTCGTAATGCCTGTTGCGCGCCAGGATTATGGCCCGGTCTATGCGAGCTTCGATTTCCACGTCCTGATTGTCCGCGTTTATGTCCCGTGTCTCCTCGATCACCCGGGAAGCCAGTTCGGTTATCCGCTTCCATTCGTCTTCCAGCCCCATTTCGCGGAAATCCGCCTCCGTCAGCGCGAAAAGCACTGGGCCGTATGGGGTGGCCGGGGCTGTCATGCCGGGGATGTTCTTCGCTTCGCGCTGGACTTTTTTTATCACCCCCACGGCGTCGTTTATGTGCTTCATCCCAACTTCCGCCCAGCGCCGCGCTTTCCCGGAATCTTCGGATCTGGCCGCCTCCCGCGCCAGCGTGAAACAGCACGCGCTGATCTTTGCGTATGGGTCCGGCGCGGTGTCCAGCATCTTTTGCGCCTCGCGGTAATCGTTGAGCGCCGCCACCACTTTGCGAAGCTTGTAGTATGCGTCCCCGCGGTTTATGAGCGCCTTGAAATTGGGCTTTATCGCGATGGCCTCGGTGAAGACGTTGATGGCGTCCTCCAGCCGCCCTTTTCTCATCAACTCCTCGCCGGTCTGCACAAGATATGCGTACTCCTCGATCTTCGACGTCTCCCTGGCGGAAACTCCCTTCGGCTCCTTTTCCTCCACGAAGAAATCGCGTTCGAGGGCCTCATGGTAGCTGGCGAGGCTTTGCAGCGCTTCATCCAGATTCTTTTCCAGCGAGGCGTTGGGCGTCAGGAACATGGCGAACCGCACGCCGAATCCGGACAGCATGCGGAACACCTCAAGCTGTTTTTTGGACGAGGCGGGACTCACGAAGATCGGCAAAAGCCCAGCCAGCGAAAGGGCGGGCTCGATTGCGCGGATTTCCTTTAAAAGGTCGATCAGGTTGTAGTCTGTCAGCTTTGGGCGGTAATGCAGCAGTATCAGGTGGCCTCGCTTGAGCCAGTGGGCCAGGTACTGGGTGAGGTTTAGCGCCCGCAGGTTGGGGCGGGAACGCATGGTGAATCCGGCCTTCTCCAGCACGAAATGGAGGTTTGTGGCCAGCGAAGCGTCGTCTATGCTGTATGAAATGTTGGTGAACCGGGCGGACAGCCCCGACAGAAGCGGCCTGTACTTCATGTAAAGACGCTGCTTTATGGGGAGCATGACGGCGGAATCGTCCAAGGGGGCGTCGTCCGCAGGATACTCCCCCTCTTCGTAAACGCCGTCTTTTTTCGACTGCCTGGCCTTTAATTTGGACATGAAAACATTTTTTTATATTGACGGTCAAAGATGTCGCTGCCACATACAGCTGAATCTATGCCAATTATATCATGCGGTGAGGGCGGCCTAAGCCACTGGTGGGGTTCACCACGGAATTTACGCTCGCCGGGGTGATATGTTTTATTGCTGTCCGGGGTGTTTGAGCGCGCAAGCGCGCCATCCCGGACTCTTCGTATCACGCATATAGGACACCGGGGTGACCGCCCTTACGGGCTACAACACCCCGGTGAGCGTTCAACTGGTCCGGCGCCGGGTCTTTCTGGCCGCAAACGCGCTGGCCGCCTCTATTAACGCTTCCCGGTGGTCGTCTCTAGTAGCGCCTCCCCGTGGTCGCCTCTAGTAGTGCTTTCCCGGTGGTCGTCTCTAGTAACGCTTCCCCGTGGTCGCTGACCACGGATTCTTAGTGCTTCCCGGTGGCCGTCTCTAGTAGTGCTTCCCGGTGGTCGCCTCTAGTAGCGCTTCCCCGTGGTCGCTGACCACGGATTCCTAAAAACCGAAGTTCAGGCCGGGCGATCCCGGCGAAACGGTGTTCTTCTGTTGCCGGGATGACAAGAATCGCCGAGGGTGGTTTACGCTCGCCGGGGTTACCAGCGCAACAATAAAAAACCGTCTTCCCCGCCCCATCGGTTATAATTCCAAATCGTTCCGCGTTATAAAAGTGTTCAAACAATCGTGGTGACCTGATGGCTTTGCTCGATGAACTGAAAAAACGGATACTTCTCCTGGACGGCTCCATGGGGGCGCTTCTGCAGGGGCGCAACCTTCCGGCCGGGTACGCCCCGGACCTTTGGAACCTGGAAAATCCCGACGCGATAGCGGACGTCCACCGCGAGTACGCCAACGCCGGATCGGACATCGTGCTGACAAACACATTTGGGGCCAGCAGGCTGCGCCTCTCCGAATACAACGCGCAAGGCAAGCTGGCGGACATCAACCGCGCCGCCGTGGCCCTGGCCCGCAAAGGGGCGCCGGGCAAGTTCGTGGCGGGGGACGTGGGGCCGCTGGGCGCCATCGTGGCCCCGGCAGGGGAGGTCTCTTTCGACGAGGCCGTGGACATATTCCGCGAACAGATAAAAGTCCTGGTGGAGGCGGGGGTGGACATGATCTCCATCGAGACCATGTTCGACCTTATGGAAATAAAGGCGGCCGTCATCGCCGCCAACGACGTGCGCGGCTCCGTGCCGCTTATGGCCTCCATGACATTCACCGGCGACGGGTTGACCGACACCGGAACAGACGCCCTCACCGCCGCCATCACCCTCGACGCGCTGGGGGTGGACATCCTTGGGGTGAACTGCTCCATCGGGCCAGAGCCGATGGTCAACGTGGTGGAGCGGCTTTCCACGGCGTGCGGGAGGTATGTGGCGGTCCAGCCCAACGCCGGCCTGCCCATCAACCGCGGCGGCAAGACCGTGTTCGAAATGCCGATGGACAAGGTGGCCTCGTTTGCTAAACCTTTCGTGCACGCCGGGGCGAATATCATCGGCGGATGCTGCGGCACCACGCCGGATTACATACGCATGGCCGCCGCCGCCGTGAAGGGGGAGAAGCCTGGGGAACGCTCGCAAACCGCTGGCATGGCCTTTTCCAGCAGGATGACCACCGTGTTCGCCGGTGAGGGGCATCCTTTCGTGAAGGTGGGGGAGAAAATAAATCCCACCGGGCGCAAAGCCTTCGCCGAGGCGATTAAGGAAGGGCGGATGGACATGGTGGTGGCGGACGCGCGCAAGCAGTTCGAGATGGGCGCCACCGCGCTGGACCTGAACATGGGGGTGCCGCTTGTGGACGAGGCGGCGATGATGCAAAAAGCGGTGGTGGCGGTGCAGAACGTCACCCCGTTGCCGCTGGTGCTGGACAGTTCGTACGCATCCGCGCTGGAAGCCGGATTGAAATTGTACCCGGGCAGGGCGCTGGTCAACTCCATCAACGGGGAGGACGAGCGGCTCGGAGAGGTGATACCGATAATAAAAAGGCACGGCGCTTCGGTGATCGCGCTTCTGGCGGCGGATTATATCCCCGAGCGGGCGGTGGACCGGCTGAAGATCGCGGAAAAAATACTGCGCAGGCTCGAGGAGAACGGGATACCCAGGGACAGGGTGATATTCGACTGCCTGGCGCTGGTGGTGTCCGCCATGCAGGACGGGGCGCGCCAGACGCTGGACACGATACGGGAAGTGCGCCGCCAGTTCGGATGCCCCACCATCGCGGGGGTGTCCAACGTCTCTTTCGGCCTGCCCCAGCGCAAGGCGATAAACAACGCGTTCCTGGCCATGGCCATGGGGGCGGGGCTGGACGCGGCGATAGTCAATCCATACGACGAGGAGATGACGCGCACCGTGGCCGCCGCATCGCTATTCTCCGGGCGGGACGCGGGCTGCCGGGTGTACATAGACATGATGGAGCCGAAGGACGAGCAGGCCGCAAAGCCGGGCGAACCTTCCGCGCCGAAGACCACGCTGGAGAAGATATCTTCGGCCATCGTGGACGGGGACAAGGACAGCATCGAGGGGCTCACCAATCTGGCCCTGTCCGAAGGGCACGAGGCGATGGGCATTTTCGTGGACGTGATGACCCCGGCCATACGGCATCTTGGCGATCTTTTCGCCCAGCGCAAAAAGTTCATCCCGCACCTTGTGGCGGCGGCGGACACGATGAAACGGGGCGTGGCGGTGCTCGATCCTGTGTTGAAGGCGAGCGGACGCAAGGCCGACAAGGGGACGGTGGTGTTCGCCACCGTCAAGGGGGACATACACGACATCGGCAAGAACGTGTGCGTGATAATGCTGTCCAACTTCGGATTCAACGTGATAGACCTTGGCCGCAACGTCCCATGCGAGGAGATACTCAAGGCCGCCAGGGAGAACGATGCTGATATAATAGCCCTTTCCGCGCTGATGACCACCACCATGATGCGGATGAAAGAAGTGGTGGACCAGGTGAAGTCAGCCGCGCTGCCATACAAGGTGATGGTTGGGGGCGCGGTGGTGACCCAGGGATTCGCCACGGAGATCGGGGCGGACGCTTATGGAAAGGACGTGGGGGACGTGGTGCCTGTCACGGAGAGATTGATGGAGGTGATACGCGCATGAAACGTCCAAACATTGCGGCGGCGCTGGCCCTTGTGGCGGCCGTCATGGCGGCGGCGGGATGCTCGGAAGTGTCCCCTTATGTGTACACCAACTATTACGCCCTGACCCAGCCCGTTTACTCCAGTGAAAAGCAGTTCAAGGACGACGCGCTGGAGATCAACTTCTGGTTCGACGAGAAGAAGATACACTTCGCCGTGAAGAACGTGTCCGCCGAGCCGGTGGTGATTGACTGGGGGAGGGGGGCCTTCGTGAACATAGACGGGGCGAAACACTCGCTAGCGAACATGAGATCCATATTCACCGCCAAACGGGACGATCCGGAGCCTTCCACCCTAAATCCGGGCGAGACGGTGGAAGATTACGTCTCCCCTGTGAAGAACGTGGAGAAGCTGGAGGAATGGACGTGGTATGTGTATCCTCTTTTCAACCTGAAGGACGACAAGGCGAAGGCCAACAAAGGGCAGACCATCGGGCTGGACCTGCCGGTGAAGGTGAAAGGGGACTTGCGGACTTATGCGTTCAGGTTTGAAGTGGCCGCCGTCATCCCCGCCTGGAACCGGTTTAACTAATAAAAGACCGGGGGCGGATTCCCGCCCCTTACGCCTTGGCGTCTATTTTCGCTCCGGCTGTTGACGCGGCCGCGGCCATTTTTTGAGGCGCGGCGGTCTTTGCCTGTTCGGCGTTCTTTGTGGGTGCGGCGTTTGTGGCCTCCGGCGCCGCTTTGGGCGAGGCCATGGCGTCCATCACCTTCTTTTCAACATAAGCGTCCGCCCTTTTCTTGGCGGCGTTTCTCAAGCGTCTGCCCGGCGACGGCACGTCCATGCCGTTCCTGGCCATTCCAACGTCAGGCATATGTGGTTTTCCTCATTTAACGCTGAATATTTCCACCCTTGGGCAGTTTACCCAAAATAACCTTCCCAGGGAAACGCGAAATTCACGTTTCCACGTTCACCGTGCCGCCAATCTCTTTTTCGGCCACAGGTCTATTGGGCGGTGGCGGAGGTGGTGGCGGTGGAGGCGCTTCCTCCCGTGGGGGCGGAGGTGGTGGCGGCTCCCTTTCGGGTTCCGGCGCTCTTTCCGCAGGCCGTTGCCTTTCCCTTGGAGGAGGAGGCGGAGCCTTTTCAACTGCATCCACTCTTTCAGGCATAATATTCCAATTCTCCTGTTTCCCTAGCTTTACGATATGCCCATGCCCCTGATATGTCAATATATTCAACTTTCTCCTCTTGTTTCTAGACATCGGGCATTACCAAAAGCTATGATTGACCAAAGTTTTCAAGGCGTAAAAGATGCGGATATTGTTCCTGGCCCCCCAGCCTTTTTTCGAGGAGCGGGGCACCCCGTTCAACGTCCGGCTGATGCTCATGGCCCTGTCTGAGCTTGGGCACACCGTGGACATCCTTGCGTTCCCCCACGGGGCGGACGTGGCCATCCCTAACGTTTCCATACACAGGGTCTGGCAAACGCCGGGGCTTGGGAAAGCTCCAATCGGCCCCTCCAAAACGAAAATAGCCTATGACGCATTGATGATGGCAAAGGCCACGATGATGGCCTTTACCAACAAGTACGACGTTGTGCACGCGGTGGAGGAATCGGTATTTATCGCGCGTTTGCTCAAGATGTTTTTCGGGATACCGTATGTTTATGACATGGACTCGCACATGTCCGACCAGCTGAAATATTCCGGGTTTTTCAAGGATGGGCCGCTGCTGTCCGCTTTCGGGAAAATGGAGACGGACGCCTTGAAGAAAGCTTCAAGCGTGATCACCGTATGCAAATACCTGACGGACGCGGCGGCAAAATACGTTGATCCGTCCATCATCCACCAGATAGAGGACATCCCGCTGGACTCACCCCCCCCGCCTCAGGGGATCACCGTGGAGACTGTCAGGCGCGATATTCACATCCCTGAAAACGCCCCCATAGCCGTATATACCGGCAACCTGGAAAAATACCAGGGGATAGACCTTTTGCTCGAATCGGCCGCCGAAGTGGCGACCGTCATGCCGGAGGCGCGCTTTGTTATCGTTGGCGGTGACGCCGCGTCCATCGCAAAATATACCTCCGCCGCGCGCGTTCTGGGGATCGGGCGCAACGTGATCTTCACCGGCCCCAAGCCTGTGGAATTGATGGCGTTGTATTATCAGATGGCGGACGTTCTGCTATCCCCGCGGATCGAGGGGACGAATACGCCGCTGAAAATATATACCTATTTGAAGACAGGCAAACCGGTGGCCGCAACCGACCTGCCGGTGCATACGCAGGCGCTCACAAGGCAAATCGCCGTGCTGGCGCGGCCGGAAAAGGTGGAATACGCCTCCGCCATTCTGTTATTATTAAAAAGTAAGGAGTTGCGTGAAGAGATTGGCGGCCGCGGCAAGGAATTTGTCGAACGCAACTTCAATTACGATGTTTTCAAGCGCAAAACGGCGGAAGCTTACGCAGGATTCCCGGCGCCTTCCGGCCAGGGCGATGTTTCTCCCCCTTTATAAGGGGGAGTCCGCCAAAGGCGGGAGGGGGTGATATTTGTGTTGCATTACCACCCCGGCGGAGGCCGCCACCACTCCTTGAAAAAGGAGGGGAAAGGAGAAAAGACCGGCGTTTACGTATATGATGGAAATTGAAGAGGGGGCTTATACGGCCCCTTGATTTATTTTATGGCAATGATAAAGCAGCTTCTAAACCTGGCGAAGTTCAAGTTGGGGGGGGTGCGCCCCGTATGCGGCCCCATGAAGGTCCAATGGGAGCTTACATACCATTGCAACCTGAAATGCCAGCATTGCCAGATATGGAAAATACCGCACGAAGAGGTCCGCAAGAACACCCTGCCGCTGGACAAGCAGAAGAAGATATTGGACGACCTGGCCGCATCCGGCGTCCGCCATGTCTCCTTCTCCGGCGGCGAGATGTTTTTGCAGAAGACTGTTTACGAACTCATAGCCCACGCAAAATCGCTGGGGATGAAGGTGGGGGGCAATTCCAACGCCTTCCTGATAAACGGGAAGATCGCCCGCAAGATCGCCGATTGCGGGCTGGACATGCTGTACATTTCCATGGACGGGGACAACGCCGCCACCCACGACGAAATCCGAGGGGTGAAAGGGGCGTTTGACAGGGTGTTCCAGGCAGTGCGCAACCTACGGGCCGCAAAGCCGGGCATCAGGCTGTTCTTTAACACCACTATCAACGCAAAAAACGTCGGGCAGCTCAACGGCGTCGCAAAGCTTGCCAGGGAGGCCGGGATAAACGGGCTGACCATCGAGATGACCAACACCTTCGACAAGTATTCGCCCAACCGCGACCTGATATTGCCGCAAGACCTGCTGCCCACGCTAAAAGAGCAGCTTGACGGGCTGTTCCGCGACTATCCGGACATGCTCCCCCATCCGCGAGGTTATTTCGACGAGTTCGAGACCTACCTCAACAGGCCGGACGAGCTGTATAAATACCGTTGCGTGGCCGGTTACACCACCGCGCAGATACACCCGAACGGAGACCTGTATCCGTGCCCCGTGGCGTTCAAGAAACTTGGGAACCTGTCGGAAAAATCTTTCAACGAAATATGGTTCTCACCCCGGACCGACCAGGTGCGCCGTGAGATAAAAGAAGGCAACCACCCCATATGCTGGGTCACCTGCGTGAGCCCTTTAAACCAGTATCTAAGCTACCTTGCGCCCAGGCTGGACTTTTTCCGGCTGCTCAGTCCGAACACCATTTCACACATTTTAAAGAAGATCTGACCATGTCCCGCTTAACGTCCCTGGCAAGGCTTTCGCGGGTATATATTTCATACCTGAAACGGGCCGAGATCGCGCCCCACCTCCCCACGCGGATTTGGATAGAGCCGACCCCTTCGTGCAACTTCCATTGCGGATACTGCCCGAACGGCATGGAGGACGCGAAATTCGACAAGGGTCTGATGAAAATGGAGCTTTTCACCCGGGTGATTGACGAGCTTGCGGGCGCGCTAAACGACGTGAACCTGTTCCACCGGGGCGAATCGCTGATCCACCCCAAGCTCAACGAGATGGTCCGCTATTGCTCGGACCGGGGGATCAAGACAAGGCTGCACACCAACGCGGGTCTGCTCACCGGAGAGCGCGCCGCAAAACTTATAGAGGCCGGGCTTTCGTACATATCGTTCTCTGTGGACGGATACACGAAGGAGGTGTACGGGAAAAACCGGCTTGGCGGCGATTTTGACACGACCATGGAGAACATCCGGAGATTCCTGGCGATAAAAAAAGAGATGGGGCGCGGCCCCTTTTCCATCGTGCAGGTGATGGAGGTGGGGGAGGCGCCGGAAGGGCGCGAGGCGAGGCGCTCCGCCTTCCTGGAAAACTTCAACGGGCTGCCGCTGGACAGGTTCGTGGTGCGCGCGCCGCACAACTGGGCCGGCGATTTTTCGGAATACGGGCGCGGCGTCGGCTCCGGCAGGTTCACTCCCTGCACGTTCCTGTGGTATTCGATGACCATATTCTTCGACGGCACGGTGGCCGCCTGCCCACAGGACTTTTTCGGCAAGATAAAGATCGGCTCCGTGGCGGACTCTTCCGTCGCCTCCGTCTGGAACGGCGATGCGATGCGCGCCATGCGCCGCAGGATGAAAGATCGCGCCGTGGCCGGGCTGGACCCGTGCGCCACGTGCGACATGCTGGCCCGCAAGACAATCCTCGGCGTGCCGGTGAACTACCTTGGAGTGTTCATAAAAGACAACCTGCTGGCCGGAAAGCCATGAGCGGCGATAACGATTCCTGCCCGATAAACACCCCCTTGCCTGCTGACAAGGCGCTGGAACGCGCCCCGCGCGGCCCCGCGGAAAGGGTGGTGGTCACCGGCGCTTCCGGATTCGTCGGCAAAAGGCTTTGCCGCGCGCTGTATGAAAGAGGATACAAGCTGCGTGTGCTTGTGCGCTCCTCCCGGGACGACAGGTATTTCGAATCGCTGGAGGCGCAGATATACAAGGGGGACATACGCGACCCCGAAGTGGTGGACTGGCTCATGGACAACGCCATCGGGCTTTTCAACCTCGCCTCCATCGTCACGTCCGCCGCCCTGCCGGACAGCGATTTCTGGGACGTGCACGTCCACGCCACCCGCGCATTACTGGAGGCCGCCTCGCGCCACGGCGCCAAACGCGCGCTGCACTGTTCCACCACCGGGGTGCTGGGCAACATAAAAAATCACCCCGCCACCGAGGACTATCCGGTGAACGCGGAGGACATCTATCAGGTGACCAAGGCGGAAGGGGAGAGCGTGGCGCTCGGCTTTAACGGAAACGAGGGGCTGGAGGTGACGGTGGCCCGCCCGGCGATGGTGTACGGCCCGGGCGACAGGCGGATGCTAAAGCTGTTCAAGTTCATCGCCGACGGCTCGTTCCGCATGATCGGGGACGGGGAGACCCTGGCCCATCCGGTGTACGTGGACGACCTTGTGGAAGGGCTTATCGCCGCCTACGAGTCCCCCCGCTCCCCCGGCGGAGTGTACATAATCGGCGGTGAGAAATATCTGACCCTCAACGAATGGGCCCGGACAATCGCCGCCGAGGCGGGAGTGAAGCTTGAAAAGGCGCCGGTGCCGTACTGGCCGGTGTGGCTGGCCGCGGCGGTGTGCGAGGCTGTCTGCCGGCCTTTCGGAATAGAGCCGCCGCTGTTCCGGCGCCGGGTGGAGTTTTTCGCCAAGAACCGGGCATTTTCCATAGAACGGGCGAAAAAGGAGCTTGGCTACTCGCCGAAAGTTGACGTGCGCGAAGGAGCGCGGCGGACAATCGAGTGGTACCGTGAAGAGGGTTGGATATAGACACGCCCCGGTATTGAAGGTGGCGCCGCGTTTTTTAGAATGGTCGGGGCGAGAGGATTTGAACCTCCGGCATCCTGCTCCCAAAGCAGGCGCGCTACCAGGCTGCGCTACGCCCCGGATTTGCCATAGCTTCTTAATATCACACGGTCAAAACATATAAGTCAACCGGTCATTATGAATGCGAATGCGCCTCCCCCGGCGCAAAGGTCTCCTTTTTGTCAGCCATGTTCAGACCTCCGTTGTCATGTTCCATGCCTGAAGGATAAACGGCGAAGATTAATTGAAGATTAAAAGAGGGGCGAAAAGATGAATGGCCGTGAAAGAAGAATCAGGAGGCAAAAAAAGGGCGAAGGTTTTACGCTTCGCCCCGGAATGTCAGGAAGCTTCGATCAGTGCGTGGCCTTGCTGAATTCGTAAACAGCCTTGATCTCATCGGCGGAAAGGCCCTTCACCGGGGGCATTTTTTTCTTTTCAAACCCGGCCATCCTGGGCGCCGTCCTGCCTACCCATTCGGAGCCTTCGCTTACCTGTTTGGTGAACTGTTCGAGCGTCATCGTCGTGCCCTTTATGTCCGGGCCGACCTTGGTCTTGCCGCTGCCGGGCATATCGTGGCACATCTTGCACTTCTTGTTGTACACATCGGCTCCATCCGCCGCCAAAGACGGACCGGCGGAAATCGCCAATGCGGCCAGGGCTCCCAAAATCGCTTTCATATTTTCACCCTCCTAATACTGCGATAATCAGTTTTATTATCCCCCGGCGGACACCCCCCGGATGGCTGTCTATATCCTATAACAACATCCATCCTCTTTCAAAAGGAAAGGCGATACAATGAACGAAGGTCATCATATGGATTTTAAGGAAAAGTGGATCAGGCTTATGGCCTGGTCGTTAAGGTTGCCCGCCGGTCCGCGAGCCGCGTTGTCGGCGGTCACGGGGCTGGGATTTTTGTCATTTGTGTCCGCGGCGCTTATGATCCCTGTGGTTGTGGAAAAACGGTTAGGAATCCAGGGATTTCTGCCGGGGTGGCTGGCGGCGCTCATAGGCATACCACTGCTGGCGGCGGGAGCCTTTCTTGCCACATGGGCGGTAGCGCGGTTCATAGCGGCCAGGGGGACGCCCGTTCCGTTGAATCCGCCGCCACGGCTTGTGACAGACGGGCCATACTCATATTCCCGCAATCCGATGCTCGGCGGGATATTCATGATGTATTTCGGGGCGGGAGCGGTATTGAATTCAGCCACGCTGTTTTTCCTTGTGACCCCTGTTTTGGTGATCGGAGCCCGGATTTTCGTGAAAAAAGTGGAGGAACCGGAGCTTGAAACAAGGCTCGGAAACGATTATATAGAGTACCGGAGCAGGACGCCGATGTTCTTCCCGAGGTTTTTCAAGAGCTAAGCCTTACTTTGCCCGCCCCGCCCCATCCTGAAACCTGGAAAAAATGTATTTGGGAACTTGACATCAGCCTTTGTTTCAATTAATCTTTACCTTTTCCGGTGAAAACGGATTCACCGGATGGCGGCCCGTTTTATGTAACGGCGCGCTCTTATAAAGAAGCGCGGCAAGGCCGCGATAGAGTAAACGGATATTGGAGAGACAGTAAATTGCCGACTATCAACCAGCTGGTCAGAAAAGGGCGGGAGAAGTCCACCAGGAAAACCAAAAGCCCGGCGCTCACAAGCTGCCCGCAGCGGCGCGGCGTGTGCGTGAGGGTGTATACCTCCACCCCGAAAAAGCCGAACTCGGCGCTCCGCAAGGTCACCAGGGTGCGGCTGACCAACGGGTATGAGGTCACCACATACATCCCCGGCGTGGGACACAACCTGCAGGAGCACGCCATTGTGCTCATCCGCGGCGGCAGGGTGAAGGACCTTCCCGGCGTGCGTTACCACGTGGTGCGCGGCGCGTTGGACACCCTCGGGGTGGACGCGCGCAGGCAGAGCAGGTCCAAGTACGGCGCGAAGATGCCCAAGGCGGGCGCGGCGGCGGGCGGCAAGCCGGCCGGCAAGCCTGCCGGCAAGAAATAAAGAGGATATGTAAAGATGCCCAGACGCAGAGTAGCCACAAAAAGAAGCCTAAGCGGGGACCCGAAATACGGGGAGACGCTGGTGAGCCGTTTCGTCAACGTCGTCATGAAGGACGGCAAGAAGAGCACCGCCGAGGGGCTTTTCTACCGCGCCCTGGACATAGTGGGCCAGAAGACGAAAAAGGACCCGATGGAAGTGTTCAAGCAGGCGGTGGAGAACGTGAAGCCGTTCCTGGAAGTCAAGTCCCGCCGCGTGGGCGGTTCGACGTACCAGATACCTGTGGAGGTCAAGTCCGACAGGCGCGCGGCCCTTTCCATCCGCTGGCTGATAGACAGCGCCCGGGGCAGGGGAGAGCGCGGCTTTTTCAACAAGCTGGCCGGAGAGATAATGGACGCCGCCAACAACACAGGCTCGTCCGTAAAGAAAAAGGAAGACACGCACAAGATGGCGGAGGCCAACAAGGCTTTCTCCCATTATAAGTGGTAATAGACAGGAGATAGGCAAGTGGCCCGCAAAGTAGCTCTCGAAAAAGTCCGCAACATCGGCATCATGGCCCACATAGACGCGGGCAAGACCACGACGACGGAGCGCGTCCTGTTCTACACCGGCATCACGCACAAGATCGGCGAGGTGCACGAGGGCACCGCCGTGATGGACTACATGGTGCAGGAGCAGGAGCGCGGCATCACCATCACCTCTGCGGCCACCACCTGCCAGTGGAAGAACCACACCATAAACATAATAGACACCCCCGGCCACGTGGACTTCACGATGGAAGTGGAGCGGTCCCTTCGCGTGCTCGACGGCGCGGTGGGCGTGTTCTGCGCCGTGGGCGGCGTGGAGCCCCAGTCCGAGACGGTGTGGCGCCAGGCCGATAAATACAAAGTTCCGCGCATCGCCTTCGTCAACAAGATGGACAGGGTGGGCGCCAACTATTTCGAGGTGGTAAAGCAGGTGAAGGACAGGCTCGGCCACAACGCCGTCAGCCTCCACGTTCCGATAGGGGCGGAGGACACTTTCACCGGGTTTGTGGACCTGGTCACGATGAAAGGGGTGATATACACCTCCGACGACGTGCTCGGCTCCACCTACAAGCATATTGAAATCCCGGCGGACTTAAAGGAAATCTCCGCCCAGTACCGCGAGAAAATGATCGAGGCCCTGGCCGACGTGGACGACAACCTGATGGAGATGTATCTTGGCGGCGAGGAGATACCCGCCGAAAAGTTAATAGCGGCCATCCGCAAGGGGACTTGCGCGATGACGATCATCCCGGTGATCTGCGGCGCATCGTTCAAGAACAAAGGGGTGCAGGCCCTTCTGGACGCGGTGGTGGACTTCCTGCCGTCGCCTCTGGAAATCTCGTCGGTGGAGGGGATCAACCCGGACACCGGCGAAACGGAAAGCCGCAAGGCGGACGACGCCGAGGCTTTCTCCGCGCTGGCGTTCAAGATAATCACAGACCCGTTCGTGGGGCAGCTTGCCTTCTTCCGCGTATATTCGGGGGAGCTGGAGGCCGGTTCGTACATTTACAACACCACGAAGGGGAAGAAAGAGCGCGTCGGGCGGCTTCTTCGGATGCACGCCAACAAGCGCGAAGATATCAAGGAAGTGCGCGCGGGGGACATCGCCGCGGCGGTGGGCTTGAAAAGCACCACCACGGGGGACACTCTGAGCGTGGACGACAGGCCCATAGTGCTGGAGTCGATGGACTTCCCGGATCCGGTCATCGCCGTGGCCATCGAGCCTAAGACGAAGGCGGAGCAGGAGAAGCTCGGCGAAGGGCTTTCCAAGCTGACCCGCGAAGATCCCACTTTCCGCGTGAACACAGATCCGGAAACGGGCCAGACCCTTATATCCGGCATGGGGGAGCTTCACCTGGAAATCATCGTGGACAGGCTCAAGAGGGAGTTTTCGGTGGACGCGCACGTGTCCAAGCCGATGGTGGCCTACCGCGAGACGATAAAGAAGAAAGTTTCGATAGAGGGCAAGTTCGTCCGGCAGACCGGCGGACGCGGCCAGTACGGCCATGTGTGGCTGGATGTGGAGCCGCAGGAGCCGGGCAAGGGCTTTGAGTTCGAGAACAAGGTCGTCGGCGGCGTGGTTCCCAGGGAATACGTGCCTGCGGTGCAAAAAGGGGTCGAAGAGGCCATGAACACAGGCGTCCTTGCCGGATATCCGGTGGTGGACGTGAAGGTGTCGCTCACGGACGGGTCTTACCACGAGGTGGACTCGTCGGAAATGGCGTTCAAGATAGCCGGTTCCATGGCGTTCAAGGACGGCTGCCGGAAAGCGTCCCCCGCTCTGCTGGAGCCTATCATGGCGGTGGAAGTGGTGACGCCGGACACATACATGGGAGATATCGTGGGGGACCTTTCGTCCCGCCGCGGCAGGGTGCAGGAGATGGGAGAGCGGGGCAACGCCAAGGTGATAAAGGCCAACGTGCCGCTGGCCGGCATGTTCGGCTACGCCACGGACGTGCGCAGCATGTCGCAGGGGCGCGCCACGTACACCATGCAGTTCTCGCACTACGAGGAAGTGCCGCGCCAGATAGCCGAAGAGATAGTCGCCAAGTACAACGGCAAGGGCGGTAAGGACGCCGCTTGACAGTGCTGGTTGGCTAAATTAAACTTTACAATTTCGTTCGCTCGTTTGGGAGGCCGGTAGGAGATTATGGCGAAAGAGTCATTCAAGAGGGACAAGCCGCACGTTAACGTAGGCACGATAGGTCACGTGGACCACGGCAAGACGACGCTCACGGCGGCGATAACCGAGGTGTTGAGCAAGAAGGGGTGGGCGGAGTACGTCCCGTTCGACCAGATAGACAAGGCCCCCGAGGAGCGTGAGCGCGGCATCACGATAGCCACGGCGCACGTGGAGTACCAGACGTCCAAGCGCCACTACGCGCATGTGGACTGCCCTGGCCACGCGGACTACGTGAAGAACATGATCACCGGCGCGGCCCAGATGGACGGCGCCATATTGGTGGTGTCGGCGGCGGACGGCCCGATGCCCCAGACGCGCGAACACATCCTGCTTGCCCGCCAGGTGGGCGTTCCGTACATCGTTGTGTTCCTCAACAAGGTGGACATGGTGGACGATCCGGAACTGCTCGAGCTTGTGGAGCTTGAGATCCGGGAGCTTTTGGACAAGTACCAGTTCCCCGGGGACAAGACCCCGATAGTGAAGGGCTCGGCGCTCCAGGCTTTGCAGAAGCCGGATGACGCCGCCGCCAACAAGTGCATATTCGACCTGATGGACGCGATAGACAGCTTCATACCCGAGCCCAAGCGCGACATCGAGAAGCCGTTCCTGATGCCTGTGGAGGACGTGTTCACCATATCGGGCCGCGGCACGGTGGTGACTGGCCGTATCGAGCGCGGCAAGGTGAAGGTTGGCGAGGAAATAGAGATAATCGGCATCCGGGACACGCAGAAGACCGTGGTGACCGGTGTTGAGATGTTCCGCAAGACCCTTGACGAGGGCATGGCTGGCGACAACGTCGGGCTTCTTGTTCGCGGCACGAAGCGCGAGGAAGTGGAGCGCGGGCAGGTGTGCGCGAAGCCCGGTTCGATCACCCCGCACCGGAAGTTCAAGGCGGAAGCTTACATATTGACCAAGGAAGAGGGGGGGCGGCACACACCGTTTTTCAACGGTTACCGGCCGCAGTTTTATTTCCGGACGACGGACGTGACTGGGGTTGCCAGCCTTCCTGCCGGAGTGGAGATGGTGATGCCCGGCGACAACGTGTCTATAAGCGTTGAGCTGATCACGCCAATCGCGATGGAAAAAGAGCTTAGGTTCGCGATCCGCGAGGGCGGACGCACCGTGGGCGCGGGTGTGATAACGGAAGTTTTGGAGTAGGA